>JAZSJA010000149.1:0-19667 GCA_045534095.1 Acutalibacteraceae bacterium
ATAAAAAATTTCACTCGTCGGACTACCTCAAATGAGTTTTAAAATCCTACGAATGAAATCTAAGCCTTTATTATGGAAAAATAAAAGACCTTGTAAACTGTAATAGCTTACAAGGTCGGTGGTGGGGATAACAGGAATCGAACCTGCACTGAGTCACCTCAACCAGCACCTGAAGCTGACGCGTCTGCCAGTTCCGCCATATCCGCATATAACTCTTGATTTACACATTTAGTATAACACGAAAGTGATAACAAATCAAGATATTACCAAATATCAAATTGTAAGAAATAATTTTCACCGAGTAGACGTGAGCAGAAGCTAGCGCGTCTGCCAGTTCCGCCATATCCGCAAATACTTATATAAATTATTCGAGTTTTAATTTTAAAAGAAAAAAACCTCTATTTTTACACGGTGAGGCTAACCGAGGCGGAGCTTACTTTTCAGATATAATCTTACTTTTTCAGCTGACTCCACAAATATAAAAACGCATTTTTGCGATTTTACCATAGAAAAGTTTTCCAAACTCTGCACAACCGATGTAAAAACATCGGCTGTAACAGTTATATTTGGTTATGACCATAGGCCATATAAGGTTTGCTTTAATTAGTTTGCCTTGTTTAAACGGTTAGCAAGCTGAGATTTTTTGCGAGCAACTGCATTTTTGTGCATAATGCCTTTTGCGCCTGCTTGGTCTAACTTCTTAACGGCAACCTTAACGGTCTCAGCAGCATCAGCAGATTTTGCTTCAATAGCAGCGTCAGCTTTTTTAAGAGCAGTTTTAAGAGCAGAACGGTAGCTCTTGTTACGCTGATAATTTGCTTCGCTTACCAAAACGCGTTTCTTGGCGGACTTAATGTTAGCCATAGTCCCTACCTCCTTAATAAAATTCGACGTAAAGTAATAATACCACTATTTTACTGTCTTTGCAAGTGTTTTTTGAAAATTTTTCGTATATATCAATAAATTCACCTATTTTTATATGATTTTTGATTATATTTGCCTATGAATAATCCTTTTAAAAGTAACAACACTAATAAAAACTCCATTTTTAAAGGATGATTATATGCAAGGAAGAACCGATTTAGCACTTGAACAAAAAGAATTACATCGCTCATTACCCCCTGGAGTGGACTGTGTAGAACTGCAAAAAGGGGATGCAATTATCACAAAAATTACCGTAAAAAATGAAGCGGGAGCCGTATCTTTAAAAAAGCCTATTGGCAGATACACCACTATTGAGCTTCCCACTTTTTCCGACAATCTGAACAATGAAGAAATAATGAAAACCTCCGCCGAAGCCCTGATGGAGCTGATTCCTGAGACCGGTTCCGCTTTAATTGTAGGACTTGGCAACCGCCAAATTACTCCCGACGCCCTAGGCCCTAAATCGGCTGGTGATATTCTTGCAACGGGGCATATAAGCACCGAACTAAAAAGAGTGGCGGGGATTGATGAAATTCGTGACGTTTACGTTCTTTCTCCCGGTGTTTTAGGTCAAACGGGCGTAGAGGTTTTTGACCTTTTAAAAGCTCTTACCAACCAAATACATCCTGACTTTTTAATTGTTATTGATGCTCTTGCATCACGTAACTTGAGCCGACTTGGTTGCACCCTTCAAATGAGCGATACGGGTATTGAGCCCGGTGCAGGAGTTGGCAACGCGAGAAGGGAAATAAGCAAAAAAGCCTTAGGCCTACCTGTAATAGCTGTAGGCGTTCCCACCGTTGTAGATGCCGCTACCCTTGTTTTTGACCTTACAGGGCAAAAATTTCACCCTGATTTTCCAAGGGATGAGCAACTGATAGTAACCCCACGGGAGATTGATTTGCTTATTAACCGAGCCGCAAATCTAATTTCTGAAACAGTAAACCGAGCTTTACACCCTAAAATAAATCCCGAAATTATCAGGGAACTACTTGCATAAAAAAGAAAGGTTTTTCATAAAATAAATTGTACTTTTTTATGTGAGGAGGGCGCTTAGTTGGGTAAAAAAATATTTTGTATGTTTTCTTTTTTTCTTTTATCTCTTGCCTCTATTTACTGCATTATTTTGATTTGCGGATTCGCCCTTGCCCCCGATTCATACCCAACCCAAGAAACTCCCGTTTACACCATTAATCAAGTCCTTCCCTACCATTCAATATTCCCTGATTCTTCGATAGCACAAAGTTCCCATACCACTAATACACAAAGCACAAATAATAAAAGCTCTGAGATTACCGCCGCCGCAAAGGGCAAGGCAAAGGGCAAGATTTTAAACCGATTGATAGATTCCTCAGGAGCAAATTTAAAATATCAAAAAATTTATATTAAAAATCAAACGGGAGTAAAAATAGATATTAGGTCTGAACTTTTAAAGCTACCAAATATTAAAATAAAATCTGATAGCTCTCCTCAGGTGCTTATCGTTCACACCCACACCACCGAATGTTATATGAAAGAGGAACGCGGATATTACACCGATGCCGACAAAACACGTTCCCTGGATGACAACGAAAATATGGTAGCAGTAGGCAAGGTTTTAACCGAAACCCTTAATAATAAGGGAATTTTTGCAATCCACGCCACCGAAAAGCACGACCACCCCGAATACAGCGGAAGCTACGGCAGAGCCGAAACCACCATTAAAAAATATCTGAAAAAGTACCCCTCTATTAAGGTGGTAGTAGATCTGCACCGAGATTCCGTAACCGATGATAAGGGTACTAAATCGGCACTTGTCACCCAAATAAATGGCAAAAAAGCCGCCCAGGTTATGCTTGTTTCAGGGTGCGAAAGCGGTAGCGTGACGGGCTTCCCCAACTGGAAGGAAAATTTTCGTCTTGCAATACGCCTTCAACAAACTATGGAGGTTATGTATCCCTCCCTCGCGCGACCAATTTTGTTTACCTCTAGAAAATACAATCAGCATCTCACTACAGGCTCTCTTCTAATTGAATGCGGTACCGAAGCAAATACTTTAGAGCAAGCCAAATATTCGGCCGAGCTTTTGGCAAACTGCCTGGCCTCCACCCTTAATACTTTAAAATAAAGGATGTTTTTAATGAAACCAAGCAAACGAATAAAAATACGGTGGTTTTTTCGTTCTTTTTTTATTTCATCCCTGATTATTTTTTCCTGCCTTACTTTGTTTTTGGGATTTTGCGAGGGTTACGCCCGAATGGAAAGCAAAATAACCGGGAAAAATATTAAGATCATAAAACAGGAAAACAATCGTATTTATTTTTTAGATAAAGAAATCTCTCTACCTTTTTGAAAATTTTTCCGATTATTTTTAACATCCGGTAAATTTATTTAGATAATTATAAAAGCGTGGCAAAGGCTAAACCTCTGTCACGCTTTTTTTACATTATTTATTAAACTTTATAAATCAAATCACCATAGGTAGGCATTGGCCAATATTTTTTAGCGGTGATAAGCTCTAATTCATCTGCAGATGCACGAACCTTTGCCATATAGGGAATAACGTAATCTCTGTAATGGTTGGCTTTTTCTTGGAAATTTGCAATTTTTGTAGCCGATATACTTAATTCTTCAAGCTTATTATTATCATTATACAATGAATCAAGAAGATTGGAAAGATTCATAATAAGCTCGGTTTCAGCAGTGCAGGATGCACTTGGAACGGCGGCTTTAAGCTCATTTACAGTATTGCTTAAATCCTTAATATAAGCGGTAACCGATGGGAAAATATACTTTTTAACCATACTTACCATTGTGTTGGCTTCAATTCCCAAAACCTTACAGTAATTTTCAAGGTGAATATCGTAACGGGAGTGCATTTCGGCCTCGGTAAATACCTTATGGTCGGTAAAGAGTTTAATATTTTTCTCGCTTACAAATTCAGGCAATGCATCGGGAGTGGTGCGTAAATTCATAAGACCACGCTTCTCAGCTTCTTCAACCCAAGCATCATCATAACCATTACCGTTAAATATAATGCGTTTATGATTTTTAATGGTTCTTTTGATAAGCTTATTAAGGGCAGCGTTGAAGTTTTCGCCAACCTTAGGCTCAAGCTCATCTGCAAACTGTTTTAAAATCTCTGCAATGGCGGTATTAAGCACTATATTTGGTCCCGAAATGGAGAAGCTTGACCCTACCATACGGAACTCAAATTTATTACCGGTAAAGGCAAAGGGAGACGTGCGGTTTCTATCAGTAGTATCTTGTGCAAAATGAGGAAGAACGTGAACACCAATTTCAAGTTCTTTTTTGCCTGCACCCTCATACTCGGTACCGCCCTCAATTGACTCTAAAATTTCTGTAAGCTCATCACCAAGGAAAATTGAAATTATTGCAGGAGGAGCTTCATCAGCACCTAAACGGTGATCATTTCCTGCACTTGCAGAAGAAATGCGAAGCATATCCTGATAATCATCAACCGCCTTGATAACGGCACAAAGGAAGGTTATAAACTGTGCGTTTTCGTGGGGGAGTTTACCCGGCTCTAAAAGATTTACACCTGTGTCGGTGGAAATTGACCAGTTGTTGTGCTTACCGCTTCCGTTAATTCCCTCAAAGGGCTTTTCATGAAGTAGGCAAACCATTCCGTGACGCTCAGCAACACGCTTCATAATCTCCATAGTAAGCTGATTATGGTCAGTTGCTATGTTGGTTGAGGTGTAAATTGGAGCGAGCTCGTGCTGTGCGGGAGCAGCCTCATTGTGCTCGGTTTTAGCCAAAATGCCAAGCTTCCAAAGCTCCTCATCCAAATCACGCATATAAGCCTTAACCCTGGTTTTTATGCTGCCGAAATAATGGTCATCAAGTTCTTGACCTTTAGGTGGCATAGCACCAAAAAGGGTGCGTCCACAGTAAATAAGGTCGTTTCTCTGATCAAAATATTTTTTATCTACCAAAAAATATTCCTGCTCGGCACCAACGGTGGTTATAACGTTTCTAACATCCTCATTACCAAAAAGCTTTACAACACGCATCGCCTGTTTGTTTATGGCCTCAATAGAACGAAGAAGAGGGGTCTTTTTATCAAGTGCTTCACCGCCATAAGAACAAAATGCGGTAGGAATACAAAGGGTGCCATCCTTAATAAAGGCATAGGACGTAGGATCCCAAGCGGTGTATCCCCTTGCCTCAAAGGTAGCACGAAGACCGCCCGAGGGGAAGGAAGATGCATCAGGCTCGCCCTTAATAAGCTCCTTGCCCGAAAACTCCATAATGGCACCACCATCGTCGGTAGGTGCAATAAAGCCATCATGTTTCTCGGCGGTAACACCTGTCATAGGCTGGAACCAGTGTGTATAGTGGGTAGCACCATGCTCAAGTGCCCAATCTTTCATGGCACTGGCAACGCTACTTGCAATGGCAGGGTCAAGACCCTTACCATTTTGAATGGTTTTTTTAAGTGCTTTATAGGTTTCCTTTGGTAATTTTTCACGCATAGTAGCGTCATTAAATACCAAACTGCCGAATAATTCGTTAACGCGACCCATAAAATAGTTTCCTCCTAAAATTTAAGGCGTTGCGGGGTTGACGCAACGCAGAATTACACTACGCAAAGGCAAAAATCCCAATATAAGGCCTTTAGCCTTGTTACAGTATACGCCTTTAATTACCTATTGTCAACTAAATGAGAATTTTTGTTAGATTATTAGGGTCTTTTAAGGTTTCACTTAATAAAATTAAGCGTGCACCTTATATTATAAGGTGCTCTTTTGAAAAAACATTAACTTTTTTAAGATTTTCTCGTTTTTTATTGTTATTTTACCCAAGTATTATTTGCCTTTTTAGTCACTTTTATTTTAATGCACTTTATCAATCAAGATACCTGAAAATCATTTCAGATAAAAACGCGAAAGAAGCCTGTTTTTCACTTCTTTCGCGTTAATTACTTAATATTATTTATAAAGAGGGAATTTTTTGCAAATTTCTGCAACGCCTTCGCGGATTTTATCTGCATTAGCATCAAAATCACGAATAGCAAGGGTAATGAAATCGGCAATTTGTTTCATTTCCTCTACGCCCATACCACGAGTAGTAGCGGCAGGAGTACCGATTCTTACACCACTTGTAACAAATGGCTTCTCGGGGTCGTTGGGAATTGCATTTTTATTGGCGGTGATATAAACCTCATCCAAACGATGCTCTAACTCTTTACCTGTAATGCCTGTACCAACAAGGTCTAAAAGCATAAGGTGATTGTCAGTACCACCCGATACAAGATTGATACCGTTTTCAATAAATCTTTCAGCCATAGCGGCAGCGTTTTCAACTATTCTTCTTTGATAATCCTTAAACTCATCGGTAAGAGCCTCACCAAAGCAAACTGCCTTAGCGGCAATAACGTGCTCTAAGGGGCCGCCCTGACTACCGGGGAATACTGCCTTATCAATAGCGGCAGCAAACTCTGCTTTACAAAGAATCAAGCCGCCTCTTGGGCCACGAAGAGTTTTGTGGGTGGTAGTAGTAACAACGTCTGCATAGGGAACGGGGTTTTGATGAAGTCCTGCGGCCACAAGACCGGCAATATGTGCCATATCTACCATAAAGAGGGCTCCAACCTCTTTAGCGATATCAGCAATAACGTCAAACTTAATTGCTCTTGCATAGGCAGAGGCACCTGCAACTATAAGCTTAGGTTTGCATTCCTTAGCGATTCTACGCATTTCATCATAATCGATAAAACCATCATCAGAAACGCCATAAGGAATGAAATTATAATTTTTACCCGATGCATTTACAGGTGAACCATGGGTTAAGTGACCGCCGTGTGCAAGATTCATACCCATAATGGTATCGCCAACGTTAACAAGTGCTTGGTAAGCAGCCATATTAGCATTTGCACCTGAGTGAGGCTGAACGTTTGCATGCTCTGCACCAAAAAGCTTTTTGGCACGCTCTCTTGCTAAATCCTCAACAATGTCTACACAGTAGCATCCGCCGTAGTAACGTTTGCCGGGATAACCTTCGGCATATTTATTGGTAAGAACAGAACCCATAGCCGCCATAACTGCAGGGGAAACAAAGTTTTCAGAAGCAATAAGCTCAATATTTCTTTGTTGACGCTCTAGTTCTTTTTTCATAGCCTCGCCAACCTCAGGGTCGGACTGTGATACAAAACCAATGGTATCCATTAAATTCTCAAACATAATTTTTGCTCCTTATTTTTTGTAATTATATTCATTATATAACATTTCATTTGAAATTTCAACAAATGCATTCAAAATTAAGGCCCTATTTGCCAATTTATTGGCTCAATTCCCTTAGAATATAAAAATTCATTAGCCTTGGAGAAATGTTTACAACCTAAAAATCCTCTATGTGCCGAAAGTGGACTTGGGTGAGGTGCTTCTAATTTAAGATGGATAGGATTTGTTATTATCTTGGCCTTTTCGGCAGCAGGTTTACCCCAAAGCAAAAAAACAATGGGAGATTCTTTAGCATTTAATTTTTCAATAATGTGGTCGGTAAAATTCTCCCATCCAAAACGCCTATGACTTGCCGCTTGCCCCGCCCTTACGGTAAGGACGGTGTTTAGCATTAGAACTCCCTGTTTTGCCCAATCCTCCAAGCAACCGTGAGATGGGGGATAAAAGCCCAAATCACTATACAGTTCTTTATAAATATTTTGAAGAGAAGGCGGGATATCAACACCCTTTTGCACCGAAAAGCAAAGACCGTGTGCCTGTCCGGGACCGTGATAGGGATCCTGCCCTATTATAACCGCTTTTACATCCTTAAATGCGGTATATCTTAACGCGTTAAAAATATCATATTTATCGGGATATATGGTTTTTGTTTTATACTCGTCCTTTAAAAAATTCCTAAGAATAATGTAATAGGGAGAATTCCATTCATCTTTTAAAATTTCATCCCAATCGTTTCCTAATTGAACCATTTAGACCTTCTCCTTTTAAACGCAATCTCCTGCCTGAAACTTTTTTAAGTCATTTATTTTATTATCTGCCTTATTTTATTTGCAAGAACGGTTGCGGCGGCTTGATGGTCTTCAACGGAGGGGTAATCGCCATTTCTTCCTTTAGGAAGCTTTAAGGCATAAATTCCCGTTGCTTCACCACCTGCCGATTTGGTAATATTTAAAATGTGGTTTTCTAATTTGGGATTTTCACCCTCCATACCATAACACCAAATTATTTTAGCTTTAGGATTTATTTTTTTAAGTCTTTTTAAAAATTCAGTTGTAAGCTCAGTAGCACGACCTATATCAATACCGATTTTTCCATCATATTCAACTGATTTCAGCAAATCTCCATTTAAATCTGCGGCTCCTGCATCTAAAACAAATACGTCGGGCAGACGTTCATTTTGATTTTTATCTCCGCCTGAAATATGGGCAAACTCATACATTGTGGGTAAAATTCCACTTCGGGGAACACAAAGGTTATTTGCCTTGTGATAGGTAGCAACAAAGCCCGCACCCTGCCTTGCAAAGGTATATGAATCTGCACCTAGTTTTTCTGCCGCTACATAGGAGTATGCAAGGGTACCATCCTGATGCATTCTATTGCGGACAACGGCATTATCGGGATTTTTGAAAAATGAATCATCTAATCTTACGCCCCAACCAATAAGTCCCGCATCACCTATTGCCTCAATATAAAGAGGCTTGTTTTTGGGTGCTTCTACCAAATTTCCATAAGCATAAATCTTATGTATGGTAAGGGTTGGACCATCAACGTCAGTTTGGCGAACAATTTTAAGGTTATGCACGCCCGGTTCAAGATTAGAAGCAATAGTAATTCTACCGGTATTTTCTACATTAGTTCTTTCGGCAATAGCCTTACCATCCAAGTATATTTCAATGTATAAGGGATGACTACTGCTGCCTTTACTAACCTCAATAGCCAATTCTTTAGTGCAATCCAAATTGAACTCTACCGAAGAACAGCTCCAGTTTAAGGAGATTCCAAGACTATTTGCATCATTAACACAGCGCCCAATTGTTTTAAATTTATCTATATTGTTTTTTCGTATAATTATAGTTTTTTGCTTAACAGGGTAGGATTTTCCTGTAGAAGTTGTGTTTTTATCCTTAGAAGTAACCTTCGAACCATTTTCGGTAGTTGCATTTGTTGGTTTTTTAGAACTGGACTGATGGTTGATTTTTGATGAATCCGCAAAACTTGAATAATTAGTATCACCCTTATTGGAAGACGACACCTCCTGGTTGCCTACCGAACTATTTTCACCCTGAATATCATCATTTAATTCCTCTTTATCCTCGCCACCATTGGAAGAATCTGTAATTTCACCATTTTCACCCAAAGAGGTATTCGAAGTTGAAATTGTGGTTATTTCTGTGTTACCACAAGCGGTAATACTAAAAATCAACAAAACACAAAGCAATACGCTAAATATTTTTTTCATAATTCACACCATTAAAACCTAAAATTTATTCATCTATTAACTAAGCGGCAGACCAATAGGCCTACCGCTTATATTTTATAAACTATATTATTTAAACTCGGCTATACCAAGAAGTCTAAGTGTAGATGTGGTGTAAACCTTAAACTGAATTTTAGCAGTTCCGGTAGGTAATTTAATCATTGAATGCTTACCGTAATCAATGCATTCCTTAAAGGTATTCTTAGGAACTGCTTGATTTCTAATTACATTTCCGTCTTTGTCATAAAAAACAAAGGTAGCGGGTGCAATTTGTTGGAGGGGTTTGTAAGCAGGGGAAGAATGACCGAAACTTTTTGAAGAGTAAACTGTGAAGTAAGTTTCAGGATTGGTAACCTCAGGAAGAGTAAGAGTTAAATAATGGGGGTTAATCTCTTTATCTTTATCGGTAGGATCATCAGGATTTTCAGCAACATAATGACGAGTAGCAGTAATATTAGGTCTTAGTGAGTTGGTTGTGCTATCTTTTCTGTCACTATAAGCATACTCATATTCTTTGAGCTGATCAATAGTTAAATCAAAAGCATATCCCTTATCTTGGGTTGCTTTATCCTCAAGAATTTCGCCAACAGTGAGGAATGAACCTTTCATATACTTATCACTACCAAAGAAGCCTTCCTTTGGATAATTAGGATCCTTTGTAGAAATTTTGTTTAACTTTTTAACAACACCATCCAAGAAGTTTTTAATGGTACCGGCAAGAACCCTATGACCATCACTGTTCATAGATATATTGTTATAGCATATGTCAAACCAGGTAAGCAGGGGGATTTCTCTTTTAGTTGTTACCTTAACAAGCTCGGTGAAGTTTTCCCAAACAGCGTTTTCAAAATCGATAACGGGAATATCATAATATTTAGAAATCTGCTTTTGCTGTTTAGAAGAAGACGCAAACATATTTGCGTTTTTGGGATTAGTAGAATAAGAAGTTTGCTCAGCACCGGTGAGTAATAAAGTAACTACTGCAGGTTTTGATTCAGAATGCAAAATACGACGAATAAGGTTATCAAAACCTAAAGAGTTAGTAGTGCTTAAACCATCAACACCATCCTGAACAGAAAAATCAAGGAAAACTAAGTCGGGTTTATAATTTAATACGTCAAGCTCTACACGTGAGCAGGCATTGATTGAGGTAAGATTTTCAGTACCGGAAAAAATAACTTTGCAAAGGCCAACGTTTGAAGCCCACCACTCTTGGATAAGATCACCATAAGAACCGGTGGTTACATGGTTGGTTTCGGAGTTTTTGCTGGTGTTTGCGCCGTTACCATAGCAAACAATTGTTACCAACTCACCGTTTTGAGATTTTTTTATTGCCTTAGCAATACGGGAAAGGTTACCCTCGTTATAAATGGCATCTTCGTTGATTTTTGCGTCTTGACCTAAAAGAATGGTTTCTAAACGCTGCTCTTCAGGAGAGAGGGGTGTACTTGGAATTTCCTCTTCCTCATCATCGTATTCAGGCTCCTCGTATGAATCATCATTTTGATAATCATCCTCAGAGTCATCGTAAAATTCGTCTTCAGAATCATCATAGTATTCATCCTCAGAGTCGCCATAGTATTCGTCCTCAGAATCGCTAACATCTTCTTCGGATTCGTCAGAAGGCTCTTCCTCGTCTGAGTACTCAACTTCAGAATCGTCTAAATCTTCTGAATTGTCAGCAACGTCCTCTGTAGAACTTGTTTTTGAGTCATCTGTTTTTTTACTCTCAGAACAACCAACAATGGTTGTAGCTAACATTAAAAATACCAATAAAAGTGCTAATAATTTTTTCATAGTTTTCTCCCTACTTTTTCTTGTTTAAAATATCCACAATACATCATTATCGCATTTTAGGATATTATCCAACATAATTTTATACTATTTTCATCTTTTTTGAAAGTCTAATTTTTTTCTATTCAATAGCAAAAATTTAAACCGTTTTCCTTTTTTTCCCTTTTAATACGGCATTTTTTATTTTGTAATCATCAATATTTATTCCTTGAAAAATAATCATAAAAACAAAATAGAGTATACCAATGCTAATACTTGCCAACACAAGATACAAAATGTTGTGGCACTTTATTGGCTGACAAATATAATCGGAGATTAAACAAGCAAAAATAACGGATATAAGTGGGGTGAAAAAATATTTTTTTGTGCTCCAAAAAAAATTTGTAGCTTTTACAATTTTTACCACCGAAAAAATAGAAGTAAAGGTATTGCTGAATACCATCACAGCCATAAATCCCAACATTCCAAAACGGGGAACAAGAAAAAACACCAAAACCACCCTTATCAGTGAATCTGATACGTTTATTTTAAAAAGAAATTTTTGTTCATCAAGACCTTTTAATACCCCATCGGCAATTAAATCTATATACATAAAGGGTATAAGGGGTGCCAGAGCCTTTATTAGTTGTCCAACTGTCCCACTTGAATAAACCATTTCACCCAAGGGAACGGCAACGGTAAAAAATATCCCGCTTATTAAAAAAGAGGCAGACGAAGTTACGCTAAAAGCCTTTTGGACGGCACATTTTACCGAAAGGGTATTTTTTTCGGCGGCAGCTTCGGTTATTTCGGGGATTAAAAGGGTGGAAACCGCCGAAAGCAGTGAGGCGGGAAAAAGTAGTATTGGCAAGGCCATACCTTTTATCATACCAAACTGCTCAAGGGCAGATGTTTTAGATCCTGAATATTTTAAAAGACATGTTGGAGCTATAAGGCTCTCGGCAGTGCGAAGAGCTGTGTGCAAATATCTTCCGCCTGAAATTGGCACGGAAATTCTCAAAAGCTCTGCAAGGATGGATTTTTTGCCTATAGGGGTCCCTTGTGTTTTACGGAGTTTTTTATAATCCAGCTTATAAAAAATCCATATCAAGATACAGCTTGCCGCCTCGCCCAAGGCATCACCCATTAAAACGGCCGCGGAAGTGAAGGCGAGCCCTTTGTGCATATATTTATTTACTAAAAAAACTATAACTCCCATTCTGATAAGTTGCTCTGCAATCTGGCAAATCGAGGGTGGCAGGGTACTTCTGCGAGCTAAAAAATAACCTCGCAGGCAGGAGCATACTCCCATAAAGGGAAGTCCAAGACACAAAATTTTAAGGCTTAAAGAGGCTCTCATATCTCCGATTAAATATTTCGAAATTGGGGTGGCGAAGATTATTATAACCGCCGAGGTTAAAGCGGCTACCGATATTGCTATAGCAGAAGACACGTAGAGGGTACGCCTTGCCCCATCTCCATCTCCTACGGCAAGGCGGGCGGTAATAATTCGGGTTACGGCGGTAGAAATACCCGACGTTGCAAAGGTAGATGCCAAAACGTACACCGAAAAAATCACCTGATAAAGCCCTAAGCCCTCAGCCCCTATGCTACTCGCCATCCAAACTCTAAAGGCCATACCTATAACCCTCAGCATCAGGGCAGTTGCCGTTAAAATAGTCGCATTTTTTATAAATAGAACCTTTTTCATATCATCACTCCGTTTTATAATTTATATGAAAAAGGTGCAGGAAAAATAATAATTTAAGGTTTAATTTATTTTTGCTTTTAAACGTCTTGACTTTTATCTCAAAAATCTATATAATATTGCTTAGTAATTTAAATTTAATATTGATATATCGAGGTGTGGCTCAGTTTGGTAGAGCGCTGCGTTCGGGACGCAGAGGTCGCGTGTTCGAATCCCGTCACCTCGACCAACAATAAAAAGGCACCCAAAAAGGGTGCTTTTTGTTGTTTATTTAAATTACGGGATGAGAACACGCGAAGCGTGTGTACGTCGAAGCAGTACAAAAGGCGCGATAGCCTTTTGTAACTGTGAAGTCTCGAGCACCACTTAGCCTTTCGGGCACCGCTCGGAGCGGTCGAAAGGGTGTGGGCACAGAGTATCCCGTCACCTCGACCAAAAATCCGTCGGCTTTGTCGGCGGATTTTTTATTCAAGCCGATAGGCTTGGTATATCATCACGCTTTAGCGTGTATATCATTGCCGCACTCGTGCGGCGCATATCATCACCCCGTAGGCGTGTATACCTTTATCGGCTTGATGAGATACAGTGGCTTTGCCCCTGATGATATGCAAAACTTACGTTTTGATGATATACAAGGCTTCGCCTTGATTAAAAACCCAGTATTTATGCGGGTTTACGCTTGATTACTATAACGCTACTCCGACCAAAACGAAAACTCCCTTTGTGGGAGTTTTTTTCTTTCACCGATTGACATTATCCGACATTTATAATATAATAACTTGGCTTTAAAAATTATGTTGGTTTGGTGATATTTTGCAAAGGATAAAATTCAAAAGATTCATAAAGAAAAACACCGTTTTTTGCATAGCCGCTCTGGCTGCCTTGGTGACCTGTTTTTTGGTTCCGCCCGATAAAAAATATTTAGATTATTTCGACTGGAAAACCCTCTCTTGCCTGTTTTTAACCTTGGCGGTTGTTTGTGCCATGCGAAATATTGATTTTTTTACAATCCTCGCCAGAAAGCTTGTAAAACTATCGGGAAATCTGCGTTCCCTTTTTTTGCTGCTTATAGTAATCACCTTTATAGGATCAATGATCATTGCAAACGATATGGCGTTAATAACCTTCTTGCCCTTGGGATATTTCGCCCTGATGGTCACAAAGCAGGAAAAATATATAGCTTATCTTTTCGTGCTTCAAAACATATCGGCTAACCTGGGCGGTATGCTGACCCCCTTTGGCAATCCGCAAAATCTTTATCTTTACTCCTATTTCAACATTCCAACGGGTGAATTTTGCGAGATTATGCTTCCCGCCTTTTTGCTTGCAGTAGCGCTACTTATTTTAGCCTGCATCCCTGTAAAAGCCATAAATTTTTCCATAACCGAGGATTTTGGCAGAAGGCTCAACGCCCCAAAAGCCGCCCTTTACATCGCATTGTTTCTAGCCTCAATTCTTATAGTTTTTAGAATAATACCCTTTTGGGTGGGGCTAGCTGTTATTCCCGTAATACTTTTCTTTGTTGACCGCATTTCCCTTAAAATGGTTGATTACGGACTCCTTGGCACCTTTTTCTTCTTTTTTATTTTTTCGGGCAATCTAGCAAGAATGGACTCGGTAAATACGCTTGTTTCTTCTCTGTTGGAGAGAGATACCCTTATAGTTTCAATTTTAGCTTGCCAGTTTATAAGCAACGTTCCATCGGCTATCTTACTTTCAAAGTTCACCGGTGACTACGCCGCATTGCTTTTAGGCGTGAACATAGGCGGTACGGGAACCCTTATTGCCTCATTGGCCAGTCTTATAACCTTTAGCGAGTTCAAGCTTCTCCACCCCGAACAAACCAAAAAATATCTATTTTTATTTACAGTATTAAATGCCGCATTCCTTATTATTTTAACGGTTGCAACCAAACTGTTTTGGATATAAAACAAATTAAGCGGAGTGAACTCAAAGTAGGTTCGCTCCGCTAATTTTATATCTTTTTGTGCCTTTATTTATCAACCATATGAACGTTCATATGTGGATAACTTATGGTTATTTTATTTTTATCAAAGGTGGGCTTTATGGCATCCATAATATCGAAATAAACCGTCCAATACTCCGAGCTTGGGCACCAAGCACGTGCGGTGTAGGTTATATAACTATCATCGTAGGAATTCACGTGAACCTCAGGACGCATTTCCTCCTCATCAATAACTAGTGGATGTGACTTTAACAGCTGGAGTAAAATAGATTTAACCTTTTCAACCTCATCGTCATAAGAGGCGCTGATGGAAATATCTACCCTGCGATTTTTTGCGTTGGAGTAGTTTATTATATTGTCATTAGCCACAAGGCTGTTTGGAATTTGAATCAGCTTTTTATCGGGGGTATCAAGCTTGGTATAAAACAAACCAACCTCGCGAACGGTACCCGATTCGCCGCCCGCCTCCACAAAATCGCCAATTTGGAAAGGCTTGTTGGAGATAATTTGAATACCGCCAAAAACGTTTGACAAAAAACCTTGTATAGCCAAAGAAAATGCAACGCCTACAACCGAAAGGGTGGCAACAAGGGAAGAAACTGCAATACCCAAACTACTTAAAGTAATAATAACAACTATAAACAATAGGGCAAATTTTGCCGCAATATGCAAAATTTCACAAACAAGGGGGTCGAGCTTGGTACGTTTTAAAAATTTATCAAAAATTACCAAAATCACCTTAACGGAAATAATACAAAGAATAGCTAAAACAGCCACCCAAGCAATTTTGCCAACAGGAATCTTTTTCACGAAATCCCAAATAGCCGCCATAAAATCTCCTCCCAAAAATCAATCATATTTAACAATAGCAATAATACCACACTTGCTATAAAAAGTAAAGTTTTTAAATACAACTTTCTTTAACGCCGCTCTTATTGACTTCAAGTGAAATTTATGGTATATTTTTTCGCGGAGGCGAGCATATGTTCGAACAAACAAAGGCATTATGTCAACATTTTTTAGATATGGGCATACCCGGTTTTGACCTTGCAGTTTATAAGGATGGAGAATGCGTACTGCGACATATGGGCGGTTACGCAAATCCTGAGGAAAAAATTCCTATGCAAGGCAACGAAAAATACCACATTTACTCCTGCTCCAAGCTAATTACCTGTGTAGCGGCTATGCAGCTTTGGGAAAAAGGTATGTTTTCACTTGACGATAATTTATCAGACTATTTGCCGGCTTTTAAGGAAATGACTGTAAAAACCGAAAACGGCATTAAAAAAGCAGAAAATCAAATTAAAATTATACATTTATTTCAAATGGCTTCAGGAATGAATTACGATTTGCACACTCCCGAGCTTGAAGAATACTACAATCTTCCCGGCAACACCACCCCCACGGTGGAAACGGTGAATATGTTTGCCAAAACACCCCTTGAATTTGAGCCGGGTGAGGCATGGCAATACAGTTTGAGCCATGACGTACTCGGTGCACTTGTAGAGGTTCTATCGGGTGAAAGGTTCGAAGATTACGTAAAAACTCATATCTTTGAGCCACTTGGGATGTCCAACTCCAGTTTTTTGCATCCAATTGAGGATTGGGATGGCTTCGCCCGCCAATTTATTTATCACGCAGAAACGGATGAATATAAACCTATATGGCGTTTTTGGTGCCATTTGGGTAAGGATTACGCAAGCGGTGGTGCCGGATGTGTTTCCACTGTGGACGATTATATGAAGTTTTTGGAAGCACTACGAGTGGGCGATAAAATTTTAAAAAAGGAAACAATCGCCCTGATGGCAACCGATCACCTAACAGAAAAACAACGAGCAACCTATACCAAAACCCCTATTGGTTTAGGCTATGGATTGGGAATGCTCACCCCATACGCCGACCCTAAATTTACGGCCTTTGGTTGGGGCGGTGCCGCAGGTGCCGAGGCATTAGTTGACCCTGTAAACAACCTTACTTTATACTACTCTCAGCACGTGCTTCGCCCACCAAACCGTCATCTCCGCTTATGGATTTACTTTTCTGTACTGGCAGACCTGCGTGGTGAAAAGATTGAAATCCCATATGATGAAATCGACGACACCCCAAATTTAACATATTAAAAATAAATATTTCCAACTGATTTTGTATAGGAATATACATGATATATAGAACAAGCGAGGTGAATTTCACCTCGCTGTTATAATTGTATTATGGGAATTTTATTGTAAATTCAGTTTCCTTATAATCGGTTCCAGTTAAATATGTAACAACCGCACTTCCCTCGCCGTTCGGTTTCGCTCCTATCACAATATCTCCTGCAACAGGAGAGCAGTTTGTTAGAATGTGCTTTTTATAGTATTCTGACTTGTCAAATATATTTTGGACAATAACGCTATGTTCACCTTTTTCATAATTTGCATAAATAACATAATTGCCTTGTGCCATTAAAACATATTGAAAAGTCTCAGAGACCTTACTGTTTTCAACATCACAATACACAGCCCAATTAGTTGACTTCCCAGTCCCTGTTTGAACTTTCAATCCTAGGATATATGTATTGACTTGCTCAACATTTGGTTCACGAGTAGCATTGTCTTTTGAAAACAAAACATTACCATTTTTATCAACTATTTTATACGAGTATGTTGAATCGTTGTTTTTCGTAATTGAATACATATCAAAGGGATCATAATATTTATATACATCCCACAAATCGTACCGACTGATATTTTTGATTGAACCGCAGTACATATCCATATGACCGTAATCGTCTTTATCAAAAACACCCTCTATGATTACATACTCGCCATTATATTTTTGCGCTTCTTTGTATGATATTGCTTTTTTACCGAGTTCAATCCAAATTGAGTTACCGACACCATATTTCCAATCCTCTTTGCTGAGTGAAATGCAATTATCTTCAAATTCAAGGTTGCCGACACCGATTACTCTGACAAGTTGACCATCATATTTTTCGGGAGTAGCAATCAATTGAATCATAGTTACATCTTTTGCATATTGATTGGCGGAGTTTGGCGTTTCGTTATAGCCTGATTCAAATTGAATCATAGTTACGTCTTTGGCATATTGATTAGCAGAATTTGGCGTTTCGTTATAGCCTGACTCAACAAGTTTGTCTTGATATATCTTTATACCAAACAAGACACAAAAAACAACTGCTAATGTGATAAGAACAGAAAGAATAATTGTTATTAATTGTTTTTTGTTTTTCATAAAATTACCACCTTTAATTCATTATATCACAACAGATTTAAAAAGTAAATGTATGCAGTATAAATTTCCTTTAATCACAAATAATAACATCGCGATTTAAAATTTGTAATGTAGGGGACGGCGCCTTCGACGTCCCGTTGGGTTTTGTGCGAATTTACGGGCAGTCCCGCCCCTAAAAAATACTAATAAGGAGAAATGTATATAAGAAAGCAACAGGAATAGTTCGTAGAATCGAGGCTTGTGTTATTATAACCTCTAAAAACAGTTGCTAAATCAAAGATTTAGACTGTTTTTGAGAACATAGATACTCGTTTCACTCGTATGAGATAACACAAAAGTGAGATAAAGCCTTAGAAATACTGGGCTTTCGGGCAATTTTTGAAGAAAAATTTTTGGCGAAAAACAGCATATTTTGACCTATACATAGCAAAAGCGAGGTGAATTTCACCTCGCTTTGTGGTTGTTTATTTGTCAAACTGTATAGGATAATCGCCAAAGCCCATACAACAGGAAACACCATCGGAAAGCCCGTATCTTAACATTTCAATCGTTGCAATCAAAATGCAAAGGCAAGAATGATACATACTATTAATTTCGTAGGTAAAACCAAGAGATTTGTGCTTTGACTCTTTTTCGATAACGATCTTTGCCGCAATTAAAGTGTCAAGTGCTGTTCGTAATTCAATTTCACTTAATTGGAGTTTTTCTTGCATTTCTCCAAAGCTGATATCACTCATTGAGATGATAGCCATACAGACGAGCAAGTTATCCTTTACTGCCAATGCCGCCAATAAATCTGCACCGAGATCGGCGGTATCTGGAGTTATACTTTCGAAAAATGCCCGAGTTAAAATAGCGCCGTAGCCTTTTCCGGAAAGTAATGACACGCCATTTTCATTAGAAATATGTGCAGGCGCATCATAGATTGCAGTATCTCTGCTTTTTAGATTTCCCCATGAAATTCCATGATGCGCATGTCCAAAGATTTTTACCACATCTTCATACGCTTCTTTGCTCATTTGATTTGGAATATTTTGCACTTTCTCAAATACTTTTTCGTACACATCATCGTATGTCATATCTTTGCCATAATACAGATAATCAATACTGACATTAAAATAATCTGCTATTAAAGGCAGGGTTAATGTATCAGGCTGACAAGCACCGGTTTCCCATTTAGAAACCGCTTGTGCAGATATATTTAGTGCTTCTGCCAGTTGTTCTTGGGTAATACCCTTATTTTTTCGCAAGGCAATTATATTTTTAGCAATGTTTATATCTTTCATTTTAGATAGTCCTCCTTGAATTTGACAGCAGGCCTCCTGTTCTTGAGTTTATTATATCAAAATGAAAGCAGCAAAACAATAACTTGTAAAGAGATGCACACAACCAACGGTTGTGTAATTATTAAAAAACTAATTTCAGTTGATTTTCTTTTTAAGTAATTGCAGTATAAATCCCCTCAAATTACAGATAATAAGAACCACACGGTGTTTCCAAACCCCAAATTTTGGACACCTGAGTGAACCTTGTTACTCGCGTTCGCTCGTAATATACAACACAATATAATTTAAGGAGAAATGTATATATGAAAGCAACTGGAATAGTTCGTAGAATAGA
>JAZSJA010000118.1:0-26393 GCA_045534095.1 Acutalibacteraceae bacterium
GGCTATTTTTAGGCATACTTTGGTTCATCGAACCTCATAGGCGGCAGCCTTATGAAATTCTCTTCACCAAAATCTGCTTTAAAAATCGCACATTTAAGGTCAAAGAGTTTTGTTAATAACATTATTTTTTGTTATACTAGGATAAAACGCAGTAAATCCTAACGGATTTACGAGTATTTAAACAAAGTATAACGAAAAATATGTGTTTCAAAACCTGGTTCAAGTTTAAATGCTCTGGCTAACCAGAAACAACTAGGAGGTAATATTGATGAATGAATTAAAGGTTGGAACAAGAATTGCCGAATTGAGAAGTATAAATAGTATTACTCAACTTGAACTTGCTGAAAAGTTAGGAGTAACAGACCGAGCTGTTAGCAAATGGGAAACAGGCGGAGGATATCCTGATATTACCTTGCTACCGCAAATTGCAGACATTTTTAATGTTAACATAGATTATTTGTTAAGAGGAACGCCTATCGTAAGCCAAAGATTTTGCGCCAATTATGTTAATAATAATTATAACGATAAGCTAAATAATGAGTATTTGTCTAATGGTTGGAAAATAGTTGATACAAAGCTTTCGATGGGTGGTGAAGGCGTAGGAATATGTGCTGTTTTAATGGAAAAAGAAATATTTGAGGATTAACAACAAGTAAAATTTAACTATAAACATTTAAATAGCCTAAAAACAACCCCCTTGCCGTAGCAAGGGGGTTGTTTTGTTAACCTAAATGTCTGATGGTTTCTAACATATTAGAAATCATTTCGGCGGCTTGTTCGGATTCATAAAAAGCCATTTCTTTTACAATACCGGAAAGCATATCCAATGCTTTAATTTTAATTGATTCTTCACGAGGCTTTAAATCATCATACATTTTCTCATAAAGAGCAATTAATTTTTGATTTGTTGCTTCACGACTTTCTATAACCTCGGCAATTGCTTCTGCTTGTTCAGCTCCGGCAACATCGGGAGTTGTACTATTCGTTTTCGGAACCATATTTCCTAATGCGGCTAAAGCCATACCTATGTGGTCTGTTTGATTTTGGATTTTTTCAATCTGTTCCAACACATAGTTGATTGTTAGCTTTTGGGGTTCTTCAATAGTATTTTCAGCAGTTGCTTCATCAATAACTTTTTTATTTTCTGACATATTTTTGTCCTCCAATTCAGTATTTGGCGGACACGCAAGGCATATAGTATTTTCATCTATGAAGCGTGCCCTGCCATTTTTAACAAGACCTTTTGCCCTTTTTGGGTAGGTCGCCTCATATGTATTTCCTTGTTCATCTACAACAATAATGTTTTTTTCTATGGGTATCATCCCCTTATTGTAAATAAAGTGATACAGTTTTTTGTTATGGGTGCCGCCCCTATCACAAATACAGTATAACATAACGGTTTTTGTTTTTCAATATAAACAGTTAAAAATCAAGGTTAAAAAAATACCCGATAGCACGTGCGGCTATCGGGTATAAATATTTAATAAGAATTATTCGCCTTTTACAATAACGGCTTCGATGCCTAAAATATCGGCAATCTTTTTAATTGTTTTAGCGTGATGGCCAACACCAAGTGCATAGTGATGTGTAGGGCCTTCCATAACCCACTTTTTAATAAAGTCGCGGGTGTTGGGCTCAAAGTAACCGCGAGTGTTGGTGTTACCTGTTGGGGGAATAGCACCTTTTTTGGATTCACCCTCACCAATGATGAAGCGGAACTGACCGTTTGCACCCTGGGTGATGCCAAGCATGGTGATTGGTCCCTCTTTAAGCTTAAATTCAACAGAAGCACCGTTGCCGGGTTTACCGTGGTATTTAAGAAGGCTGCGTAAAATGGGCTTGCCTTCAGCAATTCTCATATGGTGTGGGCCGTCGTGACCTACAAAGATATAGTCCTCATCAAAACCAAAGGGATGGAACTCTGCAAAGCTGCCGCCAATATCAAGTCTATCCATAATAAGCATTGCAATACAGGTTTTAATATCGTACTCACCGCACATGGGGAAGCCTTCGGCGTTGAGAATTGAGTTACCAACAATAAAGGAGCTTGCTACGTGGCGTTGAATACTACCCTCGCTACCCTCATAGTAATATGCAAGACCGGTAAGCTGATATTTTTCAATAAGTCGGTCAAGGGCGGCGGCAGTTTTAGCGGCTTCGTGTAAATCTTTTTCGGTAACCTTTACGGTAACAGGGTCGCTAACGGGGTTGGGCATATCAAATTCACGCTCAATAATTGCTCTCTTAGCGGCAATTTCCTCATCAGTAACTTCGTTATATGCTTCGACGGCATTTTCAATCTCCAAAAGGGGAACGTGACAACCAAAAGCGGCAGAAACTGCGGTGGGGTCGGCGTGCATATCGTACATGGCCTCCATAACGTGACCCATAAGACCCATTCTGGCACCCTTGAGGTCGTGAAGAACCTTGGCGATATCGCACCATTCTTTAACCTCTGCTTCAACCCTCTTATCATTATAAAGAACACCGATAATAACGTCGTAGATTTTTCTGTTAAGACGGTTTGCAACGCAAATGAACTCGGGAACCGAGCAGATAGCATCATTCTCAAGCTGCATAAAGGTGCAGGCTTTGGAGCAATCCATAGCCTCCAGAGGCTGAACAGCTAACAATACCATAGGAACGTTAAGATCGCGGATGATGGGCGCATAAACAGAGGAGGTTGCATAAGTAACCATATTGCAGAAGATAACGTCAAGATTATCACCCTGCATTTTTTTAAGAGCTTCATAACCCTTAATGCTGGAGTCGATCATACCATAGTCGATAATTTCAACGTCATTTTGGGCAATGATTTTTTGTGCATCTTTGTGATAACCCATAATATTATCATAAAGACCGGGGAACTGATTCCAGTAGGTATCGTGAGCAACAGCGAAAATACCAATACGGGCATTTCTTTTATTTTTTCTTTCTAACATAATAAAAATCCTCCAAACATACTAATTGTATTTGTTCCAGTCCTCAGTTTTGTCAACAACAAGCAGAGTTCCGGAAATATCTGTTAATTTGATAGCTTTGCCAAAAACCGTATCCTCTATGGTTGAATTGTAGGGTTGACTTACAAAGTGTGGATAGATGGAATTAAGCATAGCATAAGTTTTGTTAACGTCGCCGTTTTTGGGAAGAATGTAAACCGTTGCGTTATCCAGACCGTTTACTTGAATTCTGCGTTCAACACCCATTTGTGTAGAAATTGCTTCAATGGCGTGGATACTGTTTTGTTTTTCTTGAGTTACAAAAATTCTACATTCGTGGCGCCAAGCACGTGGCAGATGATAATTAGCAACACCCTTTTCAAGGTAGGTTTCGTTACCTAAAAGCAGGGGAGCACCAATGGGAGTTCTAAGACCAATTTTAACGGTGGTGTCGGGGCAATATCCTGAGAACCAAAGGCTATGAGAGTTTCTGTGCATTAAAACAACAGGCTCTTTTACAGATTTATCAAGTTTTTCTACTTTAATGGTGAAGCCCATATCCTCGGCCTGAGCACGAAGAAGAATTTCAACGGGGAAAAGCTCCTCGTTTATTGTGGTATCACTCTTAACAGAATCATCAGCGTCGGTTGCCTTTCTGGAGCAATCAGAGCCGCGACACCAAGAAATTTTACCGCCGTTTGCAGTATTAACGGTATGTGCAATAACACGCTTTTCACCGTTTTGTGTGGCTGAAACTAAAATATCGGCATTAGTTTTTGTAGCGGCGGTAAGACCACCATCGGTTAACACACCATTATAGAAAAGCTTATCGGCATAAGCACCATAAATAAGATTATCAAGAGCCTTTGATTTTTCGGCGGTAAAAATGCCTGTAAGTTCTTCTTTTATTTCAAGCCCAAGAGCGTCAATAAGTCGCTCATCTGTATTTTTAAGGCTACCGTAAAGCATAACCTTGCCGCCGTTATTTGCAAAATCAATGAGCGAGTTGGTAACAACGCTACCCTTTTCGGGAACGGGGGAAACCAAAATTTTATTTTTCAAAAATTCGGGATTTTCTTTTCTTAATGACACAAAATTATCGGTAGAAATTACGGTGGAAAGGGGGAGAGAGCGGTTAATAGCGGCGATTATGTACCAATCCTCGAAAAATGATTTTTCAAGTCTGCCGCTTGCCATAGTGCTATACTCTCTAAAGGGATAAACCCAAACAAAGGGCGAAGCCTCATCGGGGGCATTTTCATAAGCACCAAGTAAATAGGGGGTAACCTCTCTGGGTACTCTTTCGGGCATTTCACCATAAGAGTTATCAATTGAAAGGAGGTTAAGGTGATTTGCCACCACAGTTTCACCTTTTTTGTTTATTCTTGCACAACTCATTGGCAGATAAATATCGTGTGGTTGACCTTCATAGCGATCTATCCAAGGAGAATTTAGCCACCAGGGATCGTGAATATAAAAACGGAAAAGATAATCTTCGTCAGGTAGCTCAGCGGCTCGGGACATATACCCTGCAAGCTCTAAACCAAAGTTTCCGTCAAGGGCAGCCCAAGGGGAATTTGGTGGTGGTAAAAGATTTTCAACCTCCTCGTAAATCATTTTGTGATTTACGGCATCGCTTGAATAGTCAACGCCTACGGTAAGATTGGTGCCGCGTGTTTCTATGGGATAACTGCAGTATTTACGGAAAAGTTGCCAAAATTCGGCAATTTTTTCTTCACAGTTTTTGATTTTTTCGGGGAAGAATTCACGTCCGTTATAAAGGGCACCTGTAACACCCCAAGTTTCGGTACCAAAACCAAAACCGTTGGAGAGCCAGATGTAATCAAAACCCATATCTTTAAGGAAAATTTCAGATTGTTTTCCTAAGAATTCGCCAAAAGGGGTACCGTCGGGAATACCATTGGGGTAGGCGGCGTAGCTAACGTCATCTCCGTTAAGGGAGTAGTAGCAGCAAACCATACTTTTTTCGCCCATGGAAGCACCTTCACAAATTTCGTTGTGGCGGGTGTATTTAAAATCAGAAAGGGCAAATTCAGGGCCGGGGTCAAAGGTTTCGCCAACTAAAATATCCTTGCCGGTCATCTCTTTACCTATTTTTTTAAGGGTAGAGATTATAAATTTTAAATCCTTATAGTGCATAACGGGAGGATTTTCCATATAATCGTAATGCCTTGTGTGTAAACCTCTGCCATCAGGGTCGGTGGTTTTGTTCCAAACCTGTTTTTGATTAGCGCCACCTATAAAACGATCCCATTCAAAGGTATCCTCTAAATTGCCTTTGTAATCCAAAAGCTCGCTACCATCGGAAGTCCACATCATAATTGAAGCCTTGTCGGCATTTTTTATGAGTTCTGTCCATTGGGTGAAAATTTCACGGCAAACGCTTTCAATATATTCAGGTTCGGTAGATTTAAAAGGTTTAAGGCTAACCTCTAAACATACTCGTTTTAAATTTTTCACGTTTCTAACCTCCAATTATACAAATTTAACTATATATTACCATACATAAAAATAAATTGCTATAACAAAAATAAACATTTTGTGTCTAAAATAAACATTTTTTAAAAGTTTTTTGGTTAAAAGCCTTCTATTAGGTTGCTTTTTAAAAATATTATGTGTATAATTATTTTGTAAAAGAATATTTCAGGGAGGATTTGCGGATAATATGTTTTTTGAAGATATAAATCCATACGTGCGGTATGCCCAATTTTTAACCATAACATCAAGCAGGCAGTACGTTAATCTTGCCCCATATGATTACAGACTGTTTTTTTGCTACGGTGGATTTGGACAAATTCAGGTAGATGGAGTTAAATATGAAATGAAGCCGGGAAATTTTTTGCTTTGGTCACCGGGACTTCATTATAGTTTGCTGCTTACCAAAAACAGCAATCACTTGGAATTGATGCAGGTTAATTTTGATTTTACCCGCAATAATTCCCATATTTGTGATCCTATTCCCCCTGCTAAATGGCATAATTTTAATAGTGAAAAAATAATTGAGCGTATCAACTTTGAGGATTATCCCGAGTTTAACGATACTCTTTATATACCTGATTTTCAGTATATAAGTAATCCAATGTATAATATGCTTACTGAGTTTATTTCTAAAAAGAATTTTTATATATCGCGATCGTCGGGACAGCTTAAAAGTATACTATCCCTTTCGGGAAGATTTATGGTAAATTCTCGCAGTTCATCACGTAGCGAATTCCTTGTAAATAAGGTTATACAATATATTCATACCCATTACCGTGAAGAGGTTACAAATTATACCCTTGGTGAATATTTTGGTTATCATCCCAATCATCTTAATCGACTTATTGTTCAGCACACGGGAATGTCAATACACCGATATTTGATAAACTGTCGTATTGATGCCGCCATTGATATGCTTCAGGCAAGCGACCTTAAAACCAGTGAAATTGCCGAGGCGGTAGGATTTAGAGATGCCACCCACTTTTTAAAATATTTTAAAAAGGTTACCGGCAAAAACACAAGAGATTTTAGGCAGTAAAAATATTAAAATAAAATTGAAGCAAAAAGCTGTATCAGAAGTGTTTTGGCACTTAATTGATACAGCTTTTTGCTTTATAGGGAGATTTTAGACGTTGTCAAATTTAAATATTCATTTTATTTTTGTGGTTGTAAAATATCGAATCACAAAACAAATAGATTGAAAGGGGATTATAAAAATCCTTTACTTAATTACGTTTAAGTTAAATGTAAATTGATATTTATCTTTATAATACTCATTTTTAATGGATGAGAACCATTCTACTGTAACGGTTTCGCCACCGTTAGAGAAGTAGAGCATTGCAATCATACCATAGGAACGTAAATCTAAATACTCGGCTTGTTGGAAGTCAACCAACATTTGAACTGCGGTAGAACCATCAGCACGGGTTAAGGTTTTAATTTCAGGACCCTCTGCAAATTCGTGACCACAGATTACCATAACAACGTTGGAGCAGGGGAGAACTAAATTATCATAAATGTACTGTCCTGCGTGACCGCCAAGTTTATTACCCTCGGCATCTACACGGTCCTCAACGTCGTAAACGTCGCTTTCCTGTAAAAGCTGCATATCAGCGTCTAAATAACCGTGGGTGTTGATGATTACGTTGTAATCGGGGTTGGCGTCAATCTTTTGTTTTGCCCACTCAACTTCGGCGGTAGATGGGAAGAAATCCAAAACCATTACCATATATTTAATGCCGCCAATAGTAAGTTTTTGGTAATAGGTTTTCATTGTGCCGTCATAGCTTTCAATTTCGCCGTTACCATACATAAACTTTTCAGCGGTAATGTATCTGTCGTAGTCGGCAAGTTTATCATGGTTACCACGTACAAGGGACTGGTCAATGCCTGCCTCTTTAAGACGGAGAAGTTGCTCGGAAATGGTTTCAAATTCAACGTTGGTGCTACCGTTTGTTAAATCACCTACGTTAACTACGTATTGTAAGTTTTTAGCATCTTTATTATTTATAAGCCAATCAAAGGGGTGATGGAGGTCATCGGGGTAGAACTGAGTTGTATACTGTAAATCACCAAGAATTGCAAAGGAGTAATCATACTCTGCAGGAGGATTGGGATTTTCAATATTCCAGGCATCGTCAGGCTGCCAATCGGCATAGAGTTTGCGAAGAGTTTCGTTTTCTAACATACCGTTTACAGCGTTTATATCGTCCTGATTTGTGGAAAGGTCGCGGATAGCGTACATAACCTCAAAAATCGATACGGAAATGGTTTCGCCATAAACTATAATTTCATTGCCATTATCATTAGTGTAAACAAAATAGGGTCTTACAGAATATTTTGAAGCATATTTTTCGTAGTTTAATTTGCCATCAGTTCTGCCTATGTTGTAGAGTGCGGCAGTTACGTAGGTATTGTTGGTATCGTTTTCTTTGTACTGATAATTATCCTGACCAACAACTGCATCCTTAACATTAGCGGTATCTTTGGTAAGAGCGGCACCATTAAGGTTCTCTGTTTCGGTTGCCAAAAATCCCATTTGTTTGAAAGCATTACCATTAAGGGACTCTAAATATTTATTAGGAACAGCAAATTTATATCTTAATGCTTGTGGAACATCAGAAGCGGCGGCGCGCATTGCGTTACCTGCGTTAGAAGAAACGTTTTCAATGCACACCATATCATCAATGAAAATGGGGCAGCGGTTCCAATAGGTTGCACAGTTGCGGGGTACAAGATAGAGGTATAAACTATCAGTGTCATCACCGGTTGTAAATTCAAAGCTTATCTTTTTCCAGTTTTGAACTGCAGATTTATCTTTGATTCTTACGTTGGTTTCAAAAAAGTCTTCTTCTCTGGGCTCTTGATAATAACCGTAATAAGGAACCTTGCCCTTTTGAGCGGTGCGATTGCTCATAGATTTTAAGGAACTGGGTTCTTCTAAATATCCACCTGCAACAACAGCGGCAGAAAGGAAGTTGTATTCGTCGGGATTAAGTACGTACATACTTAAAGTATAGCTTGTGTTGGGCTTTAAACCGTCCATTTTTCTAACAAAAGAACGATACCAAGCAGTAAACTCTAACATAGAATTACCGCTGTGAGGAGTAGCAAGATATTTTCCAAGGGTTCTTTCAGTTTCGGGCAAGAAACTGCTGGTTTCGGGGTTGAAGCCAACGTTGGTGTAGTAGGTGCTTTCTTTTGCCTCGGTAGTTTTAATGTAGAAGCCGATGTTTTCTTGCTCATATTTTCCACTTGCGAAAAGTCCCCATTTATCAGCGTAGGGAGCCACACCTGTGGCAATGGGTTCAACACGCATATTGGTGTCATTTTCATATCCCTCAAAGGAAGCAGCGCCTGTAAGCGCGTTGCGGCAGAGGATTTTAGCGGTAATATCTAAAAGATCAAGCTCATCAGGATTATAGGTATAGCTTAAATCGGTGCTGAGGCAAACATCATCCTTATTATACCAACCTAAGAAAGAATTTACGCCGTCTAAGATGTTGTAAGTAAGGGTCACTGTGTTTGTGCCGTCTTCATTTTCTGTAATTTCTGCTTTGGATTTTACAAGATTTGCGGCATCGGAATATGGGTTGCCATCAATATCTACGTAAACAATCTTAGCGCCATATTCTTTATAAGTAGCCTTTACCGAAACGTTGTCACTTCCCATAGTAAAGGTAGTGGTAGCACTGTATGGGTCGGCAAGAGTAACTCCGCCCGAAACAACCTCCCAACGGTCAAAAGCCATACCGTCAGCGGGGGCGTTTGCGGTGATGGTTATTTCTGCGCCTTTTTTGGCAGAGGTAACGTTTGCAGTACCGTTTTCTACAGAAATACCATAAAGGGGGCATTCGGTTATCTTGAAGTTGGAATAGGTAACATTGCTTATATTACTGAAATGTAAGAACAGATAATACTCAGTTTTTGTTTTAGAGTTGAATTCATAGGATAAGGTTGAGTTAAGCTCGTTTTCTGAAAGAGCTTTATTTATGCAAACGTCATATGCACCCAAAAAGTCTCTGTTTGCAAGCATATCGCCGTAGCCATTCCAAGTATAGATGTTTGTAAAGGCCGATTTGGGCATAAGAATTGCTTTATATAAGGTTGGGGTGAGAGTTGCGTTTGCTTTTGTAACGCTGTAATTAAAAGAAATTCTATATTCGGTGTTTTTGGTAAGGTCGGGCAGCTTTACGTAATAATACTTACTGCCGGCACCTTCCAAAGAGAAGGTTCCGTCTTCGGTATAGGTGAATTTTTCGGGATACACGTCGGTCATTTTTTTCTCTTCAAGGGTGAGCGGGTCATCAACCTTAGTGGACACCTGCCTTGTAAACCAATCATCTGCTGAAAGGTTTGCCCAAAGATTTTCAAGAAAGACTGCCTTCACGCTTACGTCCTCTGCCGGCATTACAAAGGTGGCGGTTTTGCTAAACGTATCAGAAAGTTTTACATTACCCGAAGTAACCTCCCAATAATTAAAAGCCTGTGCCAAGGTGGGGGTAGCAGTAAGGGTAACGGTTTCACCCTCTTTAGCTTCAACCTTATCGGCGTTACCGCCATCTACAGTTACGTCATAAAGGGGAATTTCTGTAATAGAAAATCCGCCTAAATATACTCGGTATGCATATGCTGCGGAGAAATAAAGGTAATACTGAGTTTCGGTATCTCCGGTAGTGAAATCTACCGAAATTTCGTTCCATTTACCTTGATCCAAGGGGATTGAGGCAGCTAAAACATTTGCAGTTGCGGCAACACCGGTGCCATCCTCTTTTAAATTTGCAAGATCTGCATCGGTTGCAAGATAAATATAACGCAAGCTACTTGCAGTGGACTGCTTAGAGTTATCATAATTAAAGGTTAATCTATAAGCGGTGTTTGTTTTAAGATTTGTGGGGAGCTTTGCATAAAAGGTTGTGTACCAGCACATATCAACGCTGATAGCATCTGCAAAGGTTGAATCAGTGCGTTTGGAAAATCCAAAATCTTTATGTGGTGATTGGTCAAAGGTGCCAAACCAGGAGGTATCAATAGCACTCCAAAGATTTTCGGTGTAAACAGCCTTAATTTCAACGTTTTCAGCAGGCATTGTGAAGGTTGCGGTTTCACCGGTTGCATCGGAAAGTGCAACGTTGCCTGAAACAACCTCCCAAGATTCAAATTTTTGTGTTGCGGTGGGGGTAGCGGTAAGGGTAACGGTTTCGCCCTCTTTAGCGGTAACTTTATTGGCAGTACCGCCCTCAACAGTTACGTTGTAGGTGGGAACCTTTACAAGTTTAAAATCGCAAAGATAGAACCAATAAGCATATCCGGTGCGGAAATAAAGGTAATGCTTTGTTTTGGCAGCACCGGTTGTGAAGGTTGCAGAAAGGTTGGTATACTCACCTTTATCAAGCTCTAATGCTGAAGCGATAGAGATGGCGGTAGAGGGGAGTTTACTACCATCTACATCAGTAATCTGCGCCATTTCCTCCTCGGTTACTATGTTTATGTTGTTGATTTTGCCCGGAGTGCTTGCTATAATATGATTATCGTACTTAAAACTCAAATCATATATGGTATTAGCTTCAAGTTCGGGCATTTCAATGTAAAAGCTGGTGTAGTAAGCACCTTTTACAACAAAGTTTTTGCCGTAGTTATTTTTGCCCTCAGCAAATTCTGAAATAGGACATCCGTTAGTATCCTTTGTTCCGAAATCATCAACTGAAATATCGGTCCAAAGGTTTTTGCCTGTTTCTTCGGCTGATGCGGTAAGAACTCCGGCAAAAGAGCCAAATACCATCGAAAGACAAAGAACCAATGACAATAGTTTTTTCATAAATATCACTCCTAAATATATATTTATATATATTTAATTGTATATAAAAGGGTGTGATTATTCAATATGTATTCTTCCGAAAAACCGACGGTATTTTCCAATGAAGAAAGAAAAAATACGATTGTATCCTAAAAAAAGTCCTTAGTCACAATCTTGTGACTAAGGACTTAAAAATACTATTCCAGTTCAAATGTGAATTGATGTTTATCCATATAATAGGCATCACGAATGGTGGAGTACCAGTCTACGGTAACGGTTTTTCCGTCATTGCCAAAATAAAGGGTGGAAACAAGGCCAAAGGCTTCGTGCTTTTGCTCCTCCAAGGTTTGGGGGTTTACCACCATTCCAATGATTTTATTGCCATTATCGCCGGTTATGGTTTTGTAAATTGGGCCGTTGTCGCCAAAGGGAATATCGTGACCGCAAAGCACCAAATCGATGTTTTCGTACTTCTTAACAAGATTGGATTCAAAATACTTAACCATAGTGTTGTTGTAGGTTTTCATGGTAGTGTCAAGGTAGCCGTGGGTGTTTAAAATTACTCGGCACTGGGGATTTGCCCGAACAACGCCTGCCGCCCAGTCTATAATGTTGGTTGTAAGTTGGTCGTAATAGTCAATATTCATAATAAGATATTGCTGACCGCCCATTTCCAAAATATGATAAACGTTTTTCATTGTATCATCATAAGAGCCTGTTAAATGGGCACCATATTCTGCTTTTGTAATATTTGCATCAAAATCAGCGGCCACGTCATGATTACCGCGAACTATGGCGTGAGGCAAACCTGCATCCTGAACCTTTTTAAACTCGGATTCCATAAGGTCGTATTCGGGTTGAGTGCTGTACTCAGTAATATCACCCAAGGTTATAACGTATTCAGTTTTATGATTTTCTGCATTATCAATTATCCAATCATAGGTATAGTGAATATCGTCGGGGTGGTAATATGTGGATTTTTGTGGGTCTCCTACTACTGCAATTGAGAATGCGTAGTCAGTAACTTCATCCTTAATGATAAAGAACTCATCTTTTGGTTCAAACTCGGCAAAATAATCTTTTGCGGTTTTGGATGAAAGAACTTCATCTGCGGCAGCCCTATCAAGAGGATTATTTTTTGCAGAGTATATTTCGTGAACTACTGCGAATACCGATGCATCAATATTTGCGGAATATAAAATCGTTTCGCCACCACTTGCATTTTTAAGTTTCAGGTATGTTCTTACGGTGTAATTTGATGCGTATTTTTCAAAGTTTATACTGCCGTCTGTTTTACCAATATTATAAAGAGCGGCTGTAAAGTAACTGTTTTTTGTATCGCCCTCAATTGAGTAAAGGGCATCATTGTTTACAATTCCCACACGAGGAGCTTCATTTCCACTTCCGTATTTGCCACCTAAAACAAGGTCTTTACCATTTAATTTGGCGTTTTCTATTGCAAGTATACCAATTTCATCTACCTGCATACCGTTAAAGGTGTTAAGATTTTCATTATTTATTGAGAACTTGTAACGAAGTGCCTGAGGAAGCTCGGCAGATGATTTACGAATAGCATTTCCCTCATAAGAAACAACTGTGGGTACACAAATAAGATTATCTATAAACACCTTGGATTCGATTGAATGGGAATTAGTAGTGGTAAAAGCAAAATGCAAATACGCTTCGCTAACGTTATTGGGAGTGGTGAAGTTAATGGACATTTTACCCCAAGATCTAACCTTATCATAATCGGAATATCCATCATAATCCTCAAAATAAGCGTAAACCCTTTGGTCATCAGATTTTACGGTACCTGCATCTAAATCGTAGGTGTTTGCAACAATTATTTTGTCAAGCAAATCGGTTTTAGAGGGGTTGCTTACGTAAAAGCTTATTTGATACTGAGTGTTTGGTTGCAGATTTTGAAGTTTACGTATTGCAGAACGTGATTTTACTGCAAATCCAAGCATTGAATTACCGCTGTAGGGGGTAATTGTGTAGGGAGTTTTGTCGGCATCTAAAGAATAGGTTGCCGTTTCGGGAGAGTAGGTGTAGTTCCTATAATAATCGGTAGTTTCGCCATTAAATGCCTTGATAAGATAGGACCAATCAAGTTTTTCATAACCTACCTCAAAGCCTCTTGAGGCGGCTGCGTAGCGGCTATAAATACCCCATCTTTCATTATAAGGTAAAACTCCTGAATTTGAAGGGCTTACGCGAAGGTCATCATCTGTGGAGTAACTTTCAAATCCGGGGTCACCATCAATGGTGTTAAGGGTTAAAACCTTGGCAGTAAGGGTGTTAATATCAACCTCATCTGTATTAAAGGTGTATTCGGTGTCTGAAGAAAGCCATCTGTCACCGCTATACCAACCTGTAAATGCATAAGCACCGTCATAGGTGAAAAGATTTATTTTAGCGGTAGCAGTACCATTGTTATTATAAGTAATGGTTGAACTGTGAACGGCAGAGATAGCGTTTGTGTAATCGGTACCATCTAAAGAGGTATAAACTGTTTTTATTTCATTATTATTTAAATAAACAGCCTCAATTTTTGCTGCCATAGTACCCATTGTAAAGGATGCGGTTTCGCAATAGGGATTTTGAATAGTGATTCCGCCTGAAACAACCATCCAATGGCTGAAGTTTTCAGTTTTATCGGCATAGATTTCAACCTTTTCGCCATCTAAAGCAAAGGGATTATCCGAGCTTCCCCCATTTATTGTTATGCCTTTGGAATAATTTTTGGTTATTTTAAAATCGCAAAGACGAAGCCAAAAAGCATAGTTTGTTTTTATATTCAGGTAATAATTTGTAGCCTCGGGTGAAGTGGTAAACGTGTAGGCAAGGGTAGACCATTTTCCCTTATCCAAAGCGAGTTTTTTGCCTAAAGATTCACCTGATTTAACATATCCGTTATCATCTGCGGCGGCAAGTTCATCTTCTGTTACAAGGTCAACACTTGCAATTTCTCCCGGATTACCACCAATTACATTATCGTATTTAAAAGATATATTATATTCTTCATTTGGTTCAAGTTCGGGAAGTTTCAGGTAAAAACTTGTGTAGTAGGAGTTTTTAACGTTAAAGGCTATGCCGTACTTTCCGTCTTTATAACTTTCAAATCCAAATCCGCTGGGCAAGGACTTATCATTTGAACCGAAATCGGTGGTGCTGATATTTTTAAGCAGATTTTCATAATAATTTGCCTTTATGCTTACTGCCGAGTCGGGCATTAAAAATGTGGTAGTAGGTGCCAATGAATCGGTTAGAACTGCATCGCCAACAACGTTTTTCCAGCCCATAAATTTTTGTGCCGAGGTGGGTGTGGCGGTGATGGTTATTTCTTCGCCAACCTTTGCAGTTTGCTTATTGGCAGTACCGCCCGCAACAACTATGGGGCGAGAAACGGTTTCTTTAAGCACAAAATCGCATAAATACATATTGTAGGCATAGCCTGTTTTTACATTTATATAATAATTTGTATCCTCTGAACCGGTTGTAAAGTATGCCGAGAATAAACTCCAACCACCCTTATCAAGAGGAACGTTTTTGCCTATGGGTGTAATGGTAGAATCGGTAACCTTACCCTCTGTATTTACAGCACCCAGTTGAGCTTCAGTTAAAACGTGGATTGCTTCAATGTTACCGGGAGTAACCATTTGAATATCATTATCATATCTGAATGCTATGTAATATTCGGTGTTGGGTTTAAGCTCAGGCAAAGAAACGTAGTAGCTTGTATACCAACAGTTGGTAATTTTGTATTTAGTGCCGTAGGTACCCTCTGTCATTGCGGTAAATCCAAAATCGGTGGTGGGGGGAGTTTGGTCTTTAGAGCCGAAATTATTTACAGAAATATCAGAAAGCAGATTAGGCATAGGTGTTGAGTCTAAATCAACGTCATCATCGGTATCGCCGCTATCCTCATTTTCTACAGGGACTTTTACGATTTTTAAATCACAAAGCTCAAACCAATAAGCATAGCCTGTTTTAAAGTTTAAATAATAATTTGTTTGTGTAGCCCCTGTTTTAAAGGTGGAGGAATAAAGAGTCCAGCCGGGCAGATCATCTAAAGGAATGTTTTTGCCTATGGGAGTAATGGTAGAGTCGGTAACCTTACCCTCTGTATTTACAGCACCCAGTTGAGCTTCAGTTAAAACGTGGAGTTGTTCAATAGTGGTGGCAGCGGTATTGCCTTTTTGGTTGTCGTACCTGAAACTTATTTGATATTCGGTATCAGGCTCAAGAGAGGGCATAGCAACGTAAAAGCTGGTATACCATGAGCATTTTACGTGAAAAGCCTTGCCGTATGTACCGTCGTTATATTGTTCAAAGCCGAAACTGTTTGTTCCGTCGGTAGGGGGAGTTTGATCCTTGGTACCAAAGTCAGATAGGCTGACCTCTTTCCATAAATTTTCTTCGGTGTTTGCCAACACAGCAAAGCTACCGCTTATGGATGATAAAACAATCAAGGTAGTTAAAATAAAAGCTAATAATTTTTTCATTTTTATCTCTCCTTATATTTATTTTAAATTTACGTTTCAATAAGCGTATATGAGCCGCTTTTTAGAGTTTGCAGCAAATCGGACATTGTTTTAATGGGTTTATTTGAAATGATTCCGCTTCATCAGAAAACCAATCAAAAAAGGTTTTAAAATAATGGTCGGTGATAACAATGCCTTCATATTCGGCTTCTTTATAGAGGCGAACTATATCCTTTGCACTTTCCAGTGCACATTTGTCGTTTTCGGCAGTATGAATATGAAGTTCAAATTTTCCCATACACACCTCTCCTTTTATATGATTTCGCAATTATATTATAAACTATTGACTTTGTTTTCGCAATATGTTATTCTATAAAAAACGACGGTATTGTCCAAAAACGAGAAGAAAAATGGAGGATTTTGGATGAAAGACTTTGTTTTGAATAATAGATCAATATGGATTGACACCACTTGGGCAAAGTGGGAGAGTGTTTACGAAGCTCTAAAGCCACCGGGAATTTACAGGTTTGTATACGTAAAAAGCGGCAGCATGAAAGTTTATTCTAAAAATCTTGAATTTTCTCTTAATCAGGGAGATATGATTTTCATTCCGTCAAGCGACCCCTTTAAAATGGTATTAAGTGAGGAAGGTGAGGGCACAAACGTTTACAGGGTTCATTACCGCTATTTCCCCAACGTGGATTATTATGATTACCAAATGCAGGTTTTCAGACCATCTAACCGAATTGTTGAAAATCTTGAAGAACTGAAAAAATTTGATAGAAACCTTGTTAACAGTGAATTTATATGGAAATCTTACAGGCTTTTGGATGATCTTGAAAAGCTAATGAATAAAAATCAGGAAATAGGTGCATTAAAAATTGAAAAAGCCCTTGATTTTATGCGTGAAAACGATAATTACACCATTCCCGAGCTTGCCGAAATGTGTAATATGAGCCGTTCGGCTTTTTACGACGTTTTTCAAAGGGTGGTAGGTTGCACTCCAATTCAGACAAAGCACCGTTTTCAGGCTCAAAAGGCCGAAATTTTGCTTAAAAGCACCGACCTTACTATAGACGAAATTTCTGAAAAGGTGGGTTTCCAGTCAACCGCCCATTTCAGAAAGGTTTTTCATAGTAGATACAATTGTTCTCCCAATGAAATAAGAAAAAGATTAAAAACTAACAGAGACGAAAAATAAGTGAGGAAAAAATATGAAAACACCTCTTGCAGATAGAGTAAGGCCTACCGAGCTTGCAAACGTGGTGGGTCAGCATCATTTACTTGATGATGGAAAAATTCTTCGCCGTATTATCGAGAGCGGAGAAATTTCAAATTTAATATTTTACGGCCCATCGGGGGTGGGGAAGACTACAGTTGCCAACATTATTGCAAGGCGTAGCGGTAAAACACTCTACCGCCTTAATGCTACCACCGCATCTACCTCAGATTTAAAGGAGATTATTGCAAGTCGAAGCGATTTAGAAAATCAAAACGGAATTTTACTATATTTGGATGAAATTCAGTACTTTAATAAAAAACAACAACAAACTCTTTTGGAATACATAGAAAACGGCGATATCACTCTTATTGCATCTACTACCGAAAACCCCTATTTTTACGTTTATAGTGCAATACTTAGCCGTTCTACGGTTTTTGAGTTTAAACCGCTATCCCCAAAGGATATAGAGATTTTTATAGAGCGTGCCTTTAATACTCTTGCCGAAGAAAATAATGCCGACCTTATTTTGGAGGAGGATGTTTTAAAGATTATATCTTATGGTTCGGGAGGAGATTTAAGGAAGGCTCTTAACGCCGTTGAGTTATGTTTTTTAACGGGGGAAAGAGATTATACCGATAGTAAAAATAAAATTACAATAAGTAACGACGTTGCCCAAAATCTTACCGAAAAAAGTTCAATGCGGTATGATAGAGAGGGTGACGATCACTATGACGTTATTTCTGCCTACCAAAAATCCATGAGGGGCAGCGACCCTGATGCCGCACTCCATTACCTTGCAAGGCTTTTGGCGGCGGGAGATTTGCAGTCGGCTTGTCGCAGACTTCTTGTTACAGCGTGTGAGGACGTTGGCCTTGCACACCCAAACATTATTCCCATTGTTAAGGCTTGCGTGGACTCTGCCCTTATGTTAGGTCTGCCCGAGGCAAGGCTCCCCTTGGCAGATGCGGTTATTTTGGTAAGCACAAGCCCAAAATCCAATTCGGGGCATGATGCTATTGCCGCCGCTATGGCAGATGTTGAAAAAGGTATTGCAACCTCGGTGCCGCGACATCTTCAAAACAAACATTTCGACGGTGAAGATGCAGCCATTAAAGGTCAGTTTTATAAATATCCTCACGCTTTCCCAAATCATTATATAAAACAACAGTATTTGCCCGATGAAATTAAAAATCGTAAATATTACGAGTATGGCGAGAATAAAACCGAGCAGAGTTATAAAAAATATTGGGATGAAATAAAAAAATAGTTTTAAGGTAAAATTATAAAGGCGGAAGAAGTTGATTTTTAAAATTTCTTCTGCCTTTTTATTTTTTGTATCGATAAAATAGTTTGCCTTAAAAAATCGACACAATATATAGTATTAAAACTAAAATTCAAAAAATTTTTAGTAAAAAGTGCATAAAATAATGTAGATTTTTTCTGTCATTAAAATAATTGAAAAAAATTTTAAAGGGTGTATAATTATTTTATAATAGTATCTTTGCATATATATTTAATTTTTGGGGAGGAAAACCAATATGAAAAAGACATTATCAATTCTTTTGTCTCTTTTAATGGTGCTTGGTACAATGACTTGTTTGTTTACAATGCCGGTTACTACCGCATCAGCAGAAGAGGCAGCAACCCCCAAGGTTGAAACCTTGCCCGTTAATGATTTTATCACTAACAATGGCATAAAAACAATCAACCCAGATTCCGTTTGGACAATTGAAACAATTCCGTACTCAGGTGCAGTTGCTTTTGGAATCAGTGGTTGGAACCTAAAGAAGGATGAGGAAGGCAACGTTATTTCCGGTCAGTCCGACTCTTACATTGATGCAAACATTGTACATCAAATGACCTTTGACGTAACCGTTTCTGACGATGCAAATGAAGGCGTAAAGATTTTCCCTGAATTCTTTTCGCAGAAAACACCTCAAAGTATGAACATGGTTGTTGGTGTGCGTAGTGACAAAACTACACCCAACAAAGTTGAAACAGCTTACAACTATGTTACCGGTGTTCCGAAGGGTACGGCAGGTGCTTATACTAGCAAGCCTGAAAATGCAGCTACAGTTGAGGCAGGCAAAACCTATACCTACACCTACCTTTTTAACACTACTTCCGATTTTGTGAATTTTATAGCTGTTGTTGCAGATGGTCTTACAGCAGGTAACGTTAAAATCAGCAATGCCAAGATATTCCCCCTTAACCAAACCGAGGCAGGCAAATTCTATTTACAAAAAGGTGCTATTCCCTACGCAGTAGAGGAAGATGGCAACGTATATACCCGTATGTATGGTTATCGTGATATCGGCGCTACTTCTAATTCTAAGTATGCAGTGTCTGCAAAAGTAGGCGGCGACCTTTACAATGTTGAGTTTAAAGGCGGCAACACCTATGAATTATCCTTTGATGCACGTTATATAACCGATTATACTTTTAATAATACAGATGCCGGTCGTGCACCCGGTTTTGACTTTTTTGAAACAGGTGCCATTGATTATAATGCTGAATATAATGCTGTAAAGGCTGCAGCACAAACAACCGAAACCGATACCTATACCAAATATAAAAAGTCTGATTCCAGTGTTAACTTACAAAGAACCTATATAGGCTCTGTTAACGGCTATTCCTATTATTGGTGTTCTTCCGGTTCTGAAGTAGTAATTCGCCGTGTTACTGCAAATAACGTTGGTAAAATGGAATATTATAATGCTGACGGTACTCTTATAGTTTCTAAATCTCAGGGTATAGGTTCTCAGCACGGTCGAGATATCACTGATAGTAGAATAAACACCGGTGCTTGGATGAAAGGTTTATACACTCTTGAGGCAGTTGGGGCACAAACCTTAGAGCAAGCCGCTGAGGTAGATGCCAAGTACGATGCTAATATGCGTTATGCTTATTCAAACGGCACTTGGACTTTTAATAGTTCCTGCAAAAACATTTATGCTGCCGCAGCTCAAGATGCAACTGTTGCCTTGAGTATAGAATTTATATACGCCGGTTCAGTATATGACTTTGATAACTTTGCTATTAAAACAAAGACGGTATCTGTTCCCGTTGAGTACAAAAATGCAAAAGGCGAAGTAAATAATTCTGCAAATACCGCACATACCGCTTCAATGTACACCGATGTTTTAACGGGTAAAACCTATGCTGACATTAACCTTTTTGAAAATGATGCACTTGTTTTTGATGGATGGTACAATGGCGACGAATTAGTTTCTACCGACGTTGATTTTGTCGAAGAGGGTACCTACAATAATCTTAAAGCAGTTATTGTTAACAAAAACCTTCTTACAAATGCAGGTGGTTTTGAAAATTATTCCGGAGTAACTAATCTTGAGGCTGACTTTGTAGAGCTTAAAGCAGGTCAAGAGCCCTACCCCAACTACACAGGCAGCGAGGCCCGTTACTACAAATCCGTTCCTCCCACAGGGGATAAATGGACCGGTAGTGACAGCAACTTTAAACTTTCAAGCATTAAAGATAATGACAATGGTGTAACTACCGCAAAAATTATAGCTGATATTAAGGCTACAGGCGGTGTTATTAACGATAAGGGTGTATCGGGCTTTACCTACTTTAAGGGCTTCCCCACAATTGTAACCGGCACTCAGTCTGTAAAAATTTATGGCGATGCAGGTACCGCTTATGGTCAGCAAAACGTACCCGTTGTTCCTTATAACGGCAATAAAATGCTTAGATTACAGACCTCTTCCCGTACCGGCTTCAGAGCTCTCGAAGGCTTAACCGCAGGCAAAACTTACACCTTAAGCTTCTATGCTTATAACCCCTATGCATACTACTACCTTAAAGAGGTAGTTGTTACCGATGGTCCTATGACTACTCAACGTCTTAGCACCGTTACTACTTTAGCAAGTTACACCACTCCTACCGATGTTGTTACTGAGGATATTAGAGATAAAGACGGTAACGTTACTGGTACCTACACCGAAATTAACAAAGCAAAGCCTGAATACGTTCAAAATTGGTATAAAGTTGAGCTTACCTTTACCGCTAATGCAAATACTGCTTATTTAGGTATTTCCAACCAGAACAGAGATTTTACTAGCGGATATGCCTTTATTGACGAGCTTGCTGTTGTTGAGTATGATTGTAAAGGCAACCACGTATATGACAACGTTGCAGATACCACTTGCAACGCTTGTGGCGAGGAAAAAACTTTCCCATCCTCTTGGGATTTTGAAGACGGTTCTACCGGAAACATCACCGTAAGCGGTAATAGCACCTTTAAGGTTGTAGATGCTAAAGATCAAGCCGAAAAGATCGGTTCTAAATACTTAGAGTACACCTCTGCGGGCTTTGATGGTATGGCATTCAACTTTAGGTATGAAAAAGGCTATAAATATATTGTTTCTTACGATTTTAAAGTCTTTGAATATGGTACCGGCAAAATCTCCAATGGTATTGACCATGCACTTAGTGTGTATGATGATGGTAAATACGGCGGTACAGCACTTAACAAAGGAACGGAAAACATCATCACCAGATATTGGGAGAACGGTCAAGCATATCAAAAGGTTACTTCTTTCTCAGGAAGTGACGGAGCTGATAACAATTTTGTAGGTCGCGTTAGTAAAGATGGTGTTTACATTGATGAAATCTCATCACTTCACGGTGGAAAAATTTGGGATGAATGGCAACGTACAGTAGTTGAAATTGGCACAAACAATGATTATGATGGTCTGGTTGAGTACGGCATCCGTCCCAACGATGCAGGCTGGGTAGTTGGCGTTGACAACTTCAAGGTAGAAAAAATTGCTCTTACTACTATTGAGGAAGCAGACAATGCTACCAATGGTACCTATGCATTTAATATCCGTGCAAGAACTGCCGATCAAAAGCAGGGCTTACGCTTCAAGAGCACAATTGATCTCGATGCACTTAACCTTGCAGACGGTGCAAAAATTGTTGAGTATGGAACCTTGGCTATGAAGGCTGAGCTTTTAGATCAGGGCTTTATTCTTGATCGTCAAGCAGCTAAAGACAAGGCTAACGCCGGTCACGTAATTGCAGGTATTGCTTATAATGCTGAGGATGGCACTGACGTAAGATATGCACTTGATGAGACCACTAACACCTTAACCTATACCGGCGTGCTTACCGGCATTGGCGTTAAGAATTATGAGGTAGGTTTCGCAGTTCGTGGATATGCAATTGTTGAACTTGCAGATGGAACTCGCACCACAGTTTATGATGATGTAGTTACCCTCTCTGTTTACGATGCAGCTTTAGAGATTGTTGAAGCTAATCAAAATGCAGCAGACGTTGCAGTTGCACAAACCGTTATAGACGTTTACGAGGCATATATCGCAGCTTAATAATTAGATAAGTTTGTTTAAAAACAAAAGTCTAATAAAAGTTTAATAAAATTATACATTATACATTAAAAAAAGGCTGTCTCATAACTGAGACAGCCTTTTTTTAACGCTTATTTACCTTGTTTATTTAAATAATCAATATATTCTTCAAGGCAATATCCAAGCTCGTTAATTTTTTTTGCGTGCTCTTTACCAACGTAACGGTAGTGCCAAGGCTCGTAAATAACGCCTGTGATGCTTTGCTTTTCCTTAGTATAACGTAAAATAAATCCGTAATCGGCGGCGTGGGTTTTAAGCCATTGGTATTGAGCGGTGTTTTCAAAGGACGTTTCTACCGAATTGAAATCAACAGCAAGTCCTATTTCGTGCTCGCTTGTACCGGGATAAGCCGAAATGGTTGAAGCTTTTTTAATAAGCTCGGCCTCAGAAAGGTTAGGATAGTTAGCTCTTTGCTTAGCAACCTGATTGTTAAACAGGGTTGTTTGCCTTGAGTTGGTGCGGTGGCTTGAAATAACAAGCAAATTAACACCATCTTTTTCGGCAGCGGCACACATTGAGTTAAGGTAGGAAACGGCTCTGGAATCGAAAAGCATTCCAACGTCACGTGCGTAAGAAGCCTTGATTTTTTCGGTTTTAACCGTGTGGCCCTTGGGAATTGGATTTTTACCGTTAACAAGGGTTAAATTCCAACCATATTTGTCATTCAAGATAACGCTTGCAGCAGTATCTTTTGAAAAGGACGCATCCGAGGAGTTACTGCCCGAAGAGGCTTCTTCCTTTTTTGAAGAAGAGTCCTTGGACGTGTTGGATGAAGTTTTTGAGGAGGTAGAGGGCTCTGAGCCTTCTGCTTCACCTTCGGCAGAACTGTTTTTATTATCATTCATTGGCGAAACGGTATTTTGGGATTCTAACTGTATATTTTCGGTAGACGAAATATCCGCAGAAGCGGTTTTGCCAGTTTTTTCTTCACCCTTGGTTATGTACAAAACGGTCATAACGGTTAGGGCGATTGCCAAAACCACCACCAAAACCGTTAACACCTTGATTCTTGCTTTGAGTCCCTCAATAAGTCTACGTGTTGTTCTGTCAAGCATAGCCATTAGATTATTCTTACGCGAACAACACCGTCAATTTCGTTAAGTGTTGCTTCAAGTTTTTCTTTATCACCATCGTTGATGTCTAGAAGAGTGTATGCATAATCCTTTTTGGATTTGTTAAGCATATTTTCGATGTTTATATTATCCTGACCGATGGTGTTGGTGATTTGAGTAAGAATGGTGGGAACGTTTTTGTGAATTACGCAGATACGGAGCTTTCCGCTACGAGGCATAGAAACGTTGGGGAGATTAACGGAGTTGGTAATGTTACCGTTTTCGATGTAATCGGAGAGCTCTTCTGCTGCCATTTTAGCACAGTTATCCTCAGATTCGGGGGTAGATGCACCAAGGTGGGGGATAGCGATAACACCATCTTTGCCCAATACCTCATCGGTGGGGAAATCGGTTACATAGCATGCCACCTTGCCGTTATCAAGCGCTGCGAGAATATCGGCAGAATCAACTAAATCTGCACGAGAGAAGTTAAGAATGCGAACGCCATCTTTCATAGCGGCAATTGCTTCAGAGTTAATGAAGCCTTTTGTTTCGGGAGTGAGGGGAACGTGGATGGTGATGTAATCGCAGTTTTCATAAATTTCTTTAAGATCCATAGCGTGAATTGCGTTGTGGGTAAGGTTCCAAGCGGCATCAACAGAAAGATAGGGGTCGTAACCGTAAACCTTCATACCAAGGTGGTTAGCGGCATTAGCAACGCGAACGCCGATAGCACCAAGACCAATAATACCAAGACTCTTGCCACTGATTTCGGGGCCTGCAAAAGCACTTTTGCCCTTTTCAACCATTTTGCCAACCTCTGCACCGTTGCCCTTTAAGGTGCCTGCCCACTCTATAGCGGGAACAATGCGACGAGAAGAAATTAAAAGACCTGCAATAACAAGCTCTTTAACTGCATTTGCGTTTGCACCGGGTGTGTTGAATACAACAATACCGCTTTCGCTGCAACGGTCAATGGGAATATTGTTGGTACCTGCACCTGCACGAGCGATTGCAAGAAGGCTCTCAGGGAACTGGATATCATGTAATGCGGCAGAACGAACAACTGCACCAACGGGATTTTCTACTTCATCACCATAGGTGTAGCCGCCTTTATCTAACACTGCAAGACCTTTTTTGCTGATTTTATTATAGGTTTTAATATTCATAATAAACACCTTTTCTTTCTTAAAATTAAAGGGGCAGTAACAAGCACCGCCCCTGAGATATTTTATTGTGGGGAATTATTTATTGTTTTTCTCAAACTCGGCCATAAACTCTACAAGCTTTTCAACACCTTCAATTGGCATTGCGTTGTAGATAGAAGCACGCATACCACCAACGCTTCTGTGACCTTTAAGGTTTACAAAGCCTGCGGCTTTAGCCTCTGCAACAAATTTAGCATCTAAATCTGTATCGCCGGTGATGAAGGGAACGTTCATTAAGGAGCGGTCCTCAGCAACAACAGTACCCTTGAACATTTCGCTATTATCAAGGAAGTTGTAAAGAATAGCAGCCTTTTTCTCGTTGTGCTCTTTCATAGCCTCTAAGCTACCGAATTTGTTAATAATCCATTTAATAACCTTGCCTGCAACGTAGATGGTGTAGCAGGGAGGGGTGTTGAACATAGAACCATTTTCAGAGTGGGTTTCATAGTTAAACATTGTGGGGGTGAAATCTTTAGCGTTGCCAATAAGATCCTCGCGGATGATTACGATGGTAAGACCTGCAGGAGCAACGTTTTTCTGTGCACCGCCGTAAAGAACACCAAACTTTTTAACGTCAACGGGCTCAGAAAGCATACAGCTGGAGATATCTGCAACAAGGGGAACGTCACCGGTATCAGGAAGCTGGTTGAACTTGGTACCATAGATGGTGTTGTTCATACAAATGTGGAAATAGTCTGCATCCTTAGTGAAGGTTGCGGGGTCAAGCTTGGGAATGTAAGAGAAGGTTTTATCCTCGCTGGAAGCAACAACGTTAGCCTCACCGTAACGAGCGGCTTCTTTATAAGCCTTTTTAGCCCATTGACCGGTTACAACAAAGTCAGCCTTGCCGCTTTTGTTTAAAAGGTTTAAGGGGAGCATTGCAAACTGTGAGGATGCACCGCCCTGTAAGAAAAGAACCTTGTAATTATCGGGAATATCCATAAGTTTTCTTAAATTTGCTTCGGTTTCGTCGATAATTGCTTGGTACTCTTTAGAACGGTGGGACATTTCCATAACGGATTGACCGCTGCCGCCAAAATCAAGCATTTCTGCTGCACACTCTTCTAATACCTCTAAAGGAAGCATTGAGGGACCTGCACTAAAATTATAAACTCTTGCCATTTTATTTTCCTCCTAAATGACCAACTTAACAAGTTTTAAAAAGTATTTGATTAAGTTGTTTGATTTTAAAATGTGATTACTTAACATTATATGCCATAAGTATATTTTTGTCAAGGAGATTGTTAAAATAATAACAAAAAATCGAAAAATTTTCAGAATTTTCGATTAAAAACAGGAAAGTTCGTTAAAAAAATAACAAATATTGTTCTTTATGAGATTTTGTTGTGGGATAAATCTCTCGAAAGGTTGCATAAAACCTATTAGGAATAAATATATGCAAAATATTATTTTTTGGGGTACCATTTTTTAGTGTGTACACCTTTATTTAAAATAAATTCTTCACATAAAATATCACAAAGTTCCCTAAATTCATACCTTTTTATGCAAAAACCTTTCTGCAATATTATATTATTTTCCAAGTATTCAATAGGCTTGAAATAAGCGCAATATGCACAAGGACAAGGATTTTCTCTAATAATCAAAATACATCACCCAATAATATTATAGAGTTTATAACTCTATATGTCAATAGAGTTATATATTCTAAACTATAATTTTGTTGGTGATATTATGAAATATATTGAGCGTATTCGTGCTTTGAGAGAGGATAACGATTTTAATCAGTCACAAATTGCAAAACTATTAAACGTTTGCCAAAAAACCTATTCAGATTACGA
>JAZSJA010000001.1:0-3552 GCA_045534095.1 Acutalibacteraceae bacterium
GCGATTTTAGAGCTTGACGCCATTCCTGTTATAAATGAAAATGATAGCGTTTCCTTTGAGGAAATTCTCTTTGGTGATAATGATAATCTTTCGGCAATAGTTGCCGATTTATCGGGTGCGGATACCCTTGTTATTTTAACCGATATCGACGGACTTTATGATTGCAACCCCAAAGAGAACGAGGATGCAAGACTCATCCACAGAGTTAAAGAAATTACCGAAGAAATGGTTGCGGCAGCAGGTGGTTCAGGTTCAAATCGTGGTACAGGCGGTATGCATACCAAGTTGGAGGCGGCACGCTTCGCCACCCAAAAGGGCATCGCCGTTGTGGTTATGTCGGGCGATAATCCAACCCTTCTTTACGACCTTTTTGACGGTCATTCTGTAGGTACGTATTTTGAGCCTAAACTTTAAATCAGGAGCTATGTTATGAAAACGTTAGAACAAATGGGTGTTGCTGCAAAATCTGCGTCGGCGGTGTTGGCATCGGCCTCCAGCGAAACAAAAAATAAACTTCTTAATTTAGCGGCAGATATGCTTGTGAAAAATGAAGAAGAGCTTATAAAAGAAAACGAAAAAGATATTAAGTGCGGTAAAGATGCAGGTCTTACAGATGCCCTTATAGATAGGCTTCGCCTTACCCCTCAAAGAATATTGGATATGGCAACAGGCCTTAGGGAAATAGCCAATGAAATTGACCCGGTAGGTGAAATTATTGAGGGTGTAACCCGTCCCAACGGTATGAGAATTTCAAAAATTCGTGTTCCTCTTGGTGTTGTGGGCATAATATATGAGGCACGTCCCAACGTTACTGCCGATGCTTTTGGTATTTGCTTAAAATCGGGTAATGCCGTTATTCTTCGTGGCGGTAAGGAAGCAATTTTCTCAAATCTTGCCATTATGAAAATCCTTAAAAATGCCGTAAAAGAGGTGGGGCTCCCTGAGGGTACGGTGGATTTGGTAGAGGATACCACTCGCCAATCTGCAAACGAGCTTATGAAGCTTAAATATTTGGATTTGCTTATTCCAAGAGGCGGTGCGTCCCTTATACGTGCAACGGTGGAAAACGCTACTGTCCCCGTAATTGAAACGGGCGTTGGAAATTGTCATGCCTTTGTGGATGAAACTGCCGATTTAAATATGGCGGTCAGCATTGTGGAAAACGGAAAATGCCAAAGACCCTCTGTTTGCAATGCTCTTGAAACCTTACTTGTTCATAAAAATATTGCTAAAGATTTTCTACCTCTTATGGATAAAGCCTTTAAAAAACACGATACTAAAATTTTAGGTTGTAAGGCAACCTGTGAGATTTTAAAGGACGCCACTCCTGCCACAAATGAGGATTATGCAACCGAATTTTTAGATTACGTTATTGCTGTAAGGGTGGTTGATTCTTTAGAGGATGCCATAAATCATATAAGAGAATATTCTACCGGGCACAGCGAGTGTATTATTACAGAGTCTTATAAAAATGCCGAGAGTTTTGTAAATTCTATTGATTCGGCAGCCCTTTATATCAATGCGTCAACCCGTTTTACAGATGGTGGTCAGTTTGGTATGGGTGCAGAAATCGGCATTTCTACAGGTAAGCTTCACGCACGCGGTCCAATGGGAATTAAAGATTTAACAACTGTAAAATTTATAGTTCGTGGCGACGGACAAATCAGATAAAATTATTTTATTTTATAGCAAAGGAGTTTTGTTATGCAAAAGGAGAAAAGCAACATTTCTAGCTTCAAAAAGTTTTGGTTACCGCTTTTTTTGTTTGTTGTAGCAGTAGTGGTCTTTTATAAAGTAGTTGATCGCCTACCTCAGGTTTTTTCACTTTTCTTTGATTTTTTAGGCGTATTAAGCCCATTTATAGGCGGACTTGCTATCGCTTTTGTTTTGTATAGACCGTCTTACGCCTTAGAGAAGCTTTTGCAAAAAAGTGAAAAGCCCTTCATAAAAAAGCACGCCAGAGGTTGCTCGGTTTTAGCTTGCTATCTGTCTTTGTTTTTAATATTGGCTGTAATACTTTACCTGCTTTTACCCAGGATTTTCGAAAGTATTGTAAACCTTGTTCAAGAACTGCCAAACTACTATGAATCGGCCGTAGAAAAAATCAAAGAAGCGGCAGGCTCTGAGGGTAAATTATTAGGCTTTGACGTTGCGGCATTGGATAACCTCAGCGTTGAAAAAATACTGGGATTTTTTGATTTAAGCTCAATTGGTAAACAGGCGAGCGGTATTGTTGGTGCAACGGGAAATACCATTGTAGACGTGGTTATGGCATTTGTTGTTTCTGTTTACGTACTTCTTGATAGAAATCAGCTTGTTAAAACCTTTGTAAGACTTTTAAGTCTTGTAATCCCAAGGGAACGTGTAAACAAGTTAAAAGGTCTTACCGTACGTGTTTCGGGCATATTCTACAGTTATATTTACAGTCAGCTTATAGACTGTGCTATAGTAAGTGTGTTACTGTTTATTGTATTTTCAATTATTGGCATACCTTATGCTATTCTCCTTGCAATACTAATGGGTCTTTGCAATATGATACCTTATTTTGGTGCTATTATAGGCGGTGCGGGTGTTGTGCTTGTGACCTTGGTTTCAAGCGGAGATATTTTAAAAGCTGTTATAGGTTTGGTGTGCATTATTGTAATTCAGCAGATAGATGCCAACATTATTCAACCCAGAATTGTTTCTGAATCGGTAGGCTTACGTCCAATATACGTTCTTCTCGCAATTATGATAGGTAGTGGACTTTTCGGCTTCTTTGGAATTTTAATAAGCGTTCCCGTTATGGCAGTTATTCGAATGATAATTGGCGATTATATGAAAAACTTAGGTGGCAAGGATACTCCCTTGGTTGAAAAACAAAGAGAACTTGTATCCGAAAAGAAAGAAAAATAATAAAAGTAAAAAACGTTGGGGTTATGTAAATGCCCCAACGTTTTTTTGTTAAATTAGTCCGGTTCATAAATGGTTACAAATTTAACTGAATATAAATCGCAAATCATATACCTTTCTTTGGCACTGTCAAACAATACTATGTAGCTTACCCCAACGTTTGTAAGCTGACCGCTTCGCGTGGTGAGTCCGTTTGTACCTATTAAAAATTCAACCTCCATATACTGCCCGATGTTGTCACGCATAATCTGTTGAATAGAGCCTTGATAGGCATCGTATCCTATTCCCGACGGAACGGTAAAGTTATTGTTGCCTGATGGACTGCTGCCGGGATTATTACTGCCTAAGCGATTTGAACTTGATGACATATTCATATTTTTGCTTTGATTATTTCCTAAAAATCCATTATTGTTCAAAAAAACAACTCCTTTTGTTCAACCTAGCCGGAGCATTCAAACTCGAATCAGCCTTAAATGGCTATTTTTAGGCATACTTTGGTTCATCGAACCTCATAGGCGACAGCCTTATGAAATTCTCTTCACCAAAATCTGCTTTAAAAATCGCACATTTAAGGTCAAAGAGTTTTGTTAATAACATTATTTTTTGTTATACTAGGCTAAAACGCAGTAAATCCTAACGGATTTACGAGTATTTAAACAA
>JAZSJA010000025.1:0-9718 GCA_045534095.1 Acutalibacteraceae bacterium
CTGGCTTACCATCGCTATATGTTTTCTTAAATCCTCAAAGGCCATATCTCGAATGTTTATTCCGTCAATATAAATTTTACCTGATTTAGCGTCGTAAAGACGAGTTATGATATTAGCAAGGGTTGATTTTCCCGCACCTGATTTACCAACAATGCCAAGCATTTTACCCGCCTCAACCTTCAGGGTAATGTTTTTAAGCACGTCACGATTTTTATCATAACCAAAGGTAACGTCCTCTAAAACTATTTCGCCTTTTAGTTCTTTTATTCTTGTGGGATTTGGTTTTTCCACAACGTCGGGCTTGGCATCAAGTATTTCAAAAATTCTTTGTGCCGAATTCATTGAGGATGACCACCATTGGAATATGTATGAGAAAAAGTTCACCGGGCCGGAAAGAAGCGCGGTATATCCCGTAAAGGTAACCAAGGTACCGTAACTCATTTCGGGTTGCCATATTTTAAGCACAAAAAAGGAACCAACCAGCCATGTTAAAAGGGTTGAAATAACTACTGCAAATTGAAAAATTGCTGTATATTTATTTCTGAAATCAGTGGAATCCCACTCGGCCGATTTAATAGCATCATTAGTTTTATTGATAGCGGCTGCCTCATCTTTTTCACGTCCGAAAGCCTTTACAACACGAGCTCCCGCAACGTTGTCATTAAGGCGGGAACGCATATCACGTGCGGCTTGAAAGTTCTTGCTGTTAAAATGCCAAAGTACGGGGCCTAATTTTAAAAATACAAGTATAATGGGTGGTAAAGAAACAACCGACACTATTGCAAGCATCCAATTTTCCGCAAACATTACAATAAGAGAAAAAATAACTATAAACACGTTTGGCAAGATAAAAGGAATGCCATCTATAAAAATGTTTGAAACCTGATTAGCATCCTCGGTCACTCTTGACATAAGGCCGCCTGTACGCTTATCGGTAAAAAAGGAAACCGAAAGATGCCCAACTGCTTTAAAAACTTTATTTTTTATATTGCAAACCACGTCAGGTACTATTTTAGCAACGATAACACCTTTTATTATACCAAATAACTGTTGCAAAATAACAATTGCCACCATGGTCAGAACCAACATAAGCAGTAAAACAGAAAAATCATTTACGGGGATAAAATTTAAAATTTTAGAGCCTTTATTTTTTGAGAGGACCTCATCATAAAGGAAGCTACCGCTTAAAACAGGAAGGATAGCACCCATTAAAGAGCCTAAAATACTGGCTAAACAAATTATGGCGATTCCAAAATAATGGCCTTTAAAAAAGGAAGATAAACGGAAAAATATTTTTCGCTTATCCATACATTTTGGGCAAATCTTACGATCCCTTTCAGGATAAGGCGTTCCGCACTTTGGACAAAAATACTCAATTTCTTCCTCAAAAAGCAGATCATCATTTATTTCTTCCTTGTTTATGAGTTTGCTTAGAATATTCGATAATCGATTCATTCTGCCCTTAAATGAATTTGTAAAGGCACAAAAAGATATTTCACGTCCCAAAAAATCTGCTCTGAATATTCCGCCCACAACTAAGGCATCAACTGCAACGTTAGAAAGCCCTTGAATTTCATAAGAATCAAAGGTGAATTTTTTATAATCGGTAGAAGCCTCTTTGAATCCACTAAAAGCACGCTCGGTTGTAAGGGTAGATTCAACGCCGTGAATAAGTTCATTTTCGGTTAAAATTAAGATATGTCTACGAATATCGCAGTTTACATCCATATCCGCCGCGGCATACACTAAGGTTTTTCCCGTAATTAAATTTTTGCTGTTAATTACCTTCTCAAGCTCCTCGGGCATTTCGGCCACTGAAACGCGATTTTCCACTTTTTTTCACCACCATTTTTTAACTATTTTATATATGATAACACCTTGTTTTTTTATTGTCAAGCAATAGATGATAAAAATTAAAATATGATAAAAATACCGCAAAAAAATAATCCTTTTAAATAAAAAAACAAAGCCCAACACCATTTGTGCTAACTCGCACGTCGGCATTAGGCTTTATTTATTTCACTACGAAATTGTTGGAGGATAATTTTCGTAATAATTTATTGTTTACTGCAGTTGCCGGAACAGCCGGAGCAATTTCCACTGCATCCGCTCTCCTTGGAGGAGCACCCCCCAGATGGGCAACCTATACATTTTTTACCGCTTTTTTTAGCACGGATAATATACGCGGCGGCAAAGGTTACTATAACCGCCAAAACCAAAATAATTATGAGATTATCCATAAAATTTTCCCTCATTTAGATTTTAATGGGTATTCAACCTTGCATTTTTATTGGCTTTTAAAATAAGATAACCAATAACCGCAGCCATAATTAATACCGCTACAAGTCCTAATATAGCGGGGATTACCGCAAGTTTTGAGGGCTCAACAATAAGTGTGCCGATGGTATAAACCAAATATGCAACGGTATAACCTACAGCAAACTGAAGTCCAATGCCGCCCCAGAGCCATTTTTTGCTCTTCATCTCGGCATTCATAGCACCTATTGCGGCAAAGCAAGGAGGTGTAAAGAGGTTAAACATAAGGTACGCAAGTGCGGCAACCGAGGTTATAGCAACCGTCTCGCCCGATGCTCCTACACCTACCATATCTGCTCTTGTAAGCTCAGATGCGGCAAAGCAGACCGCCAAGGTGCCAACAACATTTTCTTTAGCAATAAATCCAGTGATTGCCGCTGCAGCGAGCTGCCAAGAAAGCACACCTATTATGGGCACTAAAGCATATCCAAACACGCCTGCAATGGATGCCAAAATTGAGTCGCTGGCAATCTCATTGGCCGGGGTAAGTGACCAAGTGAACTCCTGCATAATTTGAACCGCCATATTACAAAGGAGAATGATTGTAGCCGCTTTAACTATGTACGCCCAACCACGACTGCACATAGATTTAAAAGCACCCCAAATAGATGGGAATTTATATTCGGGAAGTTCAATGATAAAGTAAGATTTTTTTGCTCTATGACCTGTAACGCCGTTTATTAAAAGTGCACCGAGGAAAATAAGCACAATGCCCGAAAGGTACATTGTTGCACTCACCCATCCTGCACCATTAAAAAAGGCTCCTGCAAAAAGTGCAATTACAGGGATTTTTGCTCCGCATGGCATAAAGGGGGCAAGCATTGCGGTGGCTCTACGCTCACGCTCATCACGAATGGTACGGCTTGCCATAACGCCCGGTACTGCACAACCAACTGTAATAACAAAAGGAATAACCGACTTGCCGGAAAGTCCTACCCTTTTAAAAATGGGGTCAAGTATAGCGGCGGCACGTGACATATATCCACAGTCTTCTAAAAGTGCTATGAGGAAGTACATTACCATAACAAGGGGTAAGAAACCAACAACGGCAACTACGCCACCGATAACACCATCTACAAGAATTGAGGTTAAAATAGGACTTGCTTCTGCAAGCAGACCTCTAACCCATTCCTGGAAGGTTTCAAGCCAACCTACCAGAATATCGGCAAGGGGTGTACCCACCCAAACCTGAGAAATTTGGAAAACCAAAAACATTACAGCGGCAAAAATGGGAATACCAAACCATTTGCTTACAAGTACAGAATCTATTTTATCACCAAAGTTTTTATCCTTTGTTAAAACTTTTCTTGTTTCTACCTCTCTAACGATTTTATTTACAAACTCAAATCTCTTGCGGTCGGCCTCTAATGCAGTTTCTTTACTCTCAAAAGCAGACTTATCTTGAAGGTAGGGTGCTTTTTGAAGAGTACCAACCACCGAAACGGCAGTTTCGACAACCTTTTTAAGACCATCCGATGAAATAGAAACGGTCTCTACAACGGGACAACCGAGTTTTTCTGCCAACTCTTCTGCCTTAATTACAGTCTTTTTCTTTTCGTTAATATCACTTTTATTAAGTGCAACAACCACAGGTATGCCTAGCTCTAAAAGCTGAGTGGTAAAGAAAAGACTACGGCTTAAATTGGTAGCATCTACTATATTTACAATAACGTCAGGATTTTCGTTTTTTACATACTCACTTGTTACGCTTTCCTCTGAAGTAAAGGGTGACATAGAATAGGCACCGGGAAGATCTACAACGGTAATTTTCTCCCCGTTACTATAAACCTTTTTTATTGAATTTTCTTTTTTATCTACCGTAACACCTGCCCAGTTACCCACCTTTTCGCTACTTCCGGTAAGAGCGTTATACATTGTAGTTTTCCCCGAATTCGGGTTGCCTGCTAAAGCAATTCTCACCTGGTTTTCCTCCTTGTTTTTGTAGTTAGTCTTCGCTAACTGAACTGCACTAAAAAATCAGTCACAACAGCAAAGGTTTTTTAATACACTATTATTGCCTCTGCCAAATGACTGTCAATACTGTATCTTGAATCCTTAATGGATACAACACAACTTTTTTTTCGGTGGGTAACAACGGTAATGGGCTCACCACTGTAACAACCTAAAGAAAACAAAAATGAATTTAATTCCTCATCCTCTGTTTCCACACGCTGAATGGTGTATTCTTTGCCCTCTTCTGCGAGTTTAAGATTCATTTAAGTCCACCTCCAAAAATCAATTAGCATATGCTAACTGGTACTAATAATATATCATTTTAGGCAATTTTTGTCAATAAATTTTCTGATATTTTTTAAAGATTTTCCCATCTTTGTAGGTTTTAACAAAAAAGTTAGTTCGTGCTAACTGAATGAATTGACAAAATAAACAAATAGATTTTAAGTTGACATTGTTTTGTTATAATGATAAAATTGTAATATGAATATTTATGATTTAATTAACCATCATTCTGCCTCTCTAAAGGATAAAACAATTGCAATAAGCGGCTCAACCGGCGGCCTTGGAACAGAGCTTTGTTTCTTTTTAGCAAAACACAAGGCTAATTTAATTTTAATGGACCGCAACGAACAAAAGGTAGCCGCTCTTTGCGAAAAACTATATAACAACTTTGGTGAGGTTAATATTACAAAAATAAAGCTCGATCTTTCAGATTTAGGGCTTGTTAAATCGGCCGTGACAAAGCTAAAAGAAATCTCCCCCGACGTTATAATCTTTAACGCAGGGGCCTACAGTATTCCCCGCAAAAAATGTAATACGGGGCTAGATAACGTTTTCCAAATAAATTTTGCTGCCCCCTATTTTATGATCAGAGAATTGCTCCCTATCTTAAGGCAAAAGGACGGAAAAATTATAGCCGTCTCCAGCATTGCACACAACTATTCAAAGATTGATTTAAATGATATAGATTTTTCCACCCGTAAAAAAGCAAGTCTGGTTTATGGAAACGCAAAACGTTTTTTAACCTTTTCGCTTTTTGAGTTATTTAAAGATGAAAATAAGGCTTCTCTCTCAATAGTTCATCCGGGAATTACCTTTACGGGAATAACAGCCCATTACCCAAAACTGATTTTCGCCATAATAAAGCATCCAATGAAAATAATTTTTATGAAGCCTAAAAAAGCCGCTCTTTGCATAATAAACGGGCTTTTTGAAGCCACCGACTACCACCGTTGGATTGGTCCCCGATTTTTTAACGTATGGGGGCTACCTAAAAACAAGCCCTTAAAAACCTGCAGTAAGGAAGAAAGTGAAAAAATATTTACCGAAGCTGAAAAAATATATGCACAGTGGAAATAAAAATTATTGTGTAAATGTTGGGTAAAAATTGTAGGGGGCGGCGATTTTCGACGCCCCGTTTGTTTTCGTAAAAATTAAATTTGCACAAAACCTTTTGCGGTATGTCGTAAACGCCATACCCTACAAATCACACCCACCATTCCTATGTTCAAACAACAAAAAGATGCGTAAGAAAACAAAACTTCTTCCGCATCTTTTTTATTTGTTTTTTAAACAAACTAATTTATTTCAAGTATCATTGCGACTACTTGTTTAGCACATTTTTTAAGGTCCTCTAAGAAAGAGTATTCTCCGGGGGAATGAATTTTACCACCCGAAACACCTAAAGAATCTACTGCAGTAAGACCAAGCTCAGTTGCATCGGCAGCATCGGAGCAACCGTTTCCTTTAATAATTTCAAGCTTTTCCAGTCCATACTTTTCAAAGGCTGAATTCATATCGTTAGCGAGTTTTAAATTTCGCTCGGTAAGCGGCATAGAAGTTCTATAGCTTAATCGCTCAACCTCGGTAGTGCAGCCCTCAACAAAAACTTTTGTTTTAAGCTCTTCAACCTTTTTCTCAATAAACTCAAACTGCTCTTTACTTGCAAATCGTATGTTAAAACCAAATTCACAATAACCTGCAACAGTATTATTAGTGCTCCTTTTTGAACATCTTACCTCTTTTTTTAACTCCCAAACGTTCAGCAAAAATCATAATAGGTGCATATATAATTATAAAGGTTACTATCGCTAAAAGCAAAGAATACCGGTTATACATAACCTTAGTAGCCGTTGGAACCAGATCATAACAAAAAGCGATTTCTCTTGCAATAATATTAGTTGGTCCCGAAACGTAAATCGCAGGCCCGATAAAAAGCGTAAAAGCAGACACCAAAATAAGTTGCATTGCCTGCCCTATTATAAAAGGCTTCACCTCAATTTTTCGTACTCTGTAACCATCTATAAAAAACAAAATGAATATAGCAATAATTAAAGGAATTTCACTTACCAAAAAATCTGTTAATTCATTATAACTTTCACCAATAACAAGTTTTAGTGGTATATTTATAATAACAACAAAAAGTAAAGAAATCCCCATAGCTGCAAAATAGTTTACAAATATGCGTTCAAAATTCTTTAGATATTTTTTCACTGTATCACCGCCTATGTGTATTATATGCTTGTGTTAAACTAAAGACAAAATTCCTTTTTCAAAAAAGAAATATCATAAAAATATATAACATTACTTGTTATACGATTCAATTACATATTTTACTTTCTTTCAAATATAATTTCCTCACTTGTTTCAACAAAACCACTTTTAACTGCTGTGTTGGCTGAAGCGAGATTTTCTTTGCTACAATGGTAAGTAACTAATAATCCTTTTGATAGATAATAGTTTGACACATCCTCTAATAGTTGTGTAGCATATCCTTTTTTTCGATGTTGTGGTTCAGTGTATATCCAATCGATTTCTATCAAATCCGCTTTTTCTGTTTTACTTGTACTTAGAAAACAAAAGAGTTTGTCTGACAAAATAGCATAATTCTCGCCATCATACTCTAGAGCCATATGATAGTTGCATTTCACAGTATCCGAGGTGCTACTATCAATTATAGAAATATGTGATTTATTTAACTGCGTGTAATTATTAGATATAGCCGTTTTAGATGCTTTATCTTTATAGAATTGCCTTCGTACTGATATTTTCCAATCATTTTCGTATTTATTTGTATTTAAATCCAGCGGAGTAATTATTGAAACTGTTGTCAATCCTTCGTATAAGCGTATCACACTATCGAAATAATTTATATCTTCAAAATAAATATACAAATCATTGATACCAAACTGTTCAGCTCGTCTGTGAAAACAGAAATTGTTATTGTCTCGATAATCAACAAAGATTTCACACATTCCACGATTATATAAACAAGCTAAGAATTCACAAAATTTCTGTTTTTCGTTGGTGAATATATCTTCTATTTTTTCTAAAGGCTCCATTGTCATATCCCCGATTTTAGTTCATTTCTATGTATGACAAAAATCATACTTCTACATAAGAAATCATACCATACTTTTCCTTGTTTTACAAGGATACATTATAGTATGGTATGACAGTTATTCCTGCCTTGACTTTTGCACTAAACAGTTTTTGAGAGTTTATTCACAAAATACGATATAGACTTTATTGCAAACATAAGTATAATTTAATTAGAAGCTTCTAAATGGAACAAAAAGGAGTGTTTTTATGAATAATCTATTTTCTAATAACTTAAAGAAATTAAGATTACAAAAAAATCTTACTCAAGAGCAGGTTGCAGAAGTTTTAGGCGTTAGTACTCAAACAATTTCTCGATGGGAATGTAATACAACCTGTCCCGATATTATGTTACTACCGGGAATTGCACGACTTTATTGCGTGACAGTTGATGACTTATTTAAAGAAAACTCATCGGCATATGAAAATTATGCTCAAAGGCTTGCCAGTGTTTACGAAATCACACATAAAGCCGAAGATTATTTAACTGCAGACATAGAATTTAATAAACTTAAGAAATCAGGTGATTATACACTTGAAGATTGTCGAATACACGGAGTAATTCATTCGTCAATGATGTGTTCTTGCAAACAGTTAGCAATTAAAAATTTCAACCATATCATCAACGAGTTTGAGAAAGAAAACAATATTTCACCTGAAAACAAAATTTATTGGAAAACCCGATATCAAATAATACATTACTATATTGAAATAGGACAATCGGAACAAATATGCCAAAGCCAAGAAAACAGATTAAAAAAATATCTTGATAATTATATGGAATGGACTGTTTTAATTTATGCATATTATTATGCCGGTAAATACAATGAGGCGTATGAATGCTTTATAAAAGCGAACAGCAAATTTTCTGATAAGTGGGAAATCTATGATATTGCAAGTTATGTTTGCAGAGCGCTGAAAAAGTTTGATGATGCAATAAAATATAGTGATATGTCTTATAAACTTAATTCTGAATATCTTGATGCTGTATATTCAAAAGCTTTTTGTTTTGAAGAAATGGGCGATTATAAAAGTGCGTATGATACTTGGCTTTTCATCATTGAGTCATTAAAGAAAGATGGTTACCATATAGAAGTAAAAAGAGAAGAAGAACGAGCACAAGCGTGTTTAGAAAAAATCAAACAGTAGCGACAAAAGCAGTAAAAAATCAACGACTTAACGTTGTATATCATCATTGCAAAAGGGCTTTGATATACGCTGAAGCAGGGTGATATGCCAGCCCCTCTTCGCAATGGATGAAATTTTTTGAACTTAATAACACCAATGAAATGTGCCTAAAAAATCGTTATTTCAATCATTAAACTCAATTAAATGATGTATCATTTTCTCCGGTTCTTCTATGAAAAGCTTTGTTGTTTTATAATGCTCAGTTTCATAATATTTCACCTTTTCAATTCCCGATGCCGAAAACTGCAATATTTCCGCATTGGGAAATGCCATTAAAATCGGTGAATGGGTTGCAATTATAAATTGAGAATTGTTTTTCAAAAGATTATCAATTTCCACAATTAAAGTCATTAACCGCATAGGTGAAAGTGCAGCTTCAGGTTCATCTAAGAGATACAAACCATTTCCACTAAAACGATTTTGTACAATAGATAGAAAACTTTCACCGTGCGATTGACTATGCAAAGAAACGCTCCCATAGTTGTGAGTCGCTTTGACCTCGTCAATATAGGTAGCAGCATTATATAAACTTTCAGCACGTAAAAAGAAACCATCTTTTGCAAAATCTCTTTTAGTTAAGGTTAAATGTTCAGATAGTTCTGAATGTGTATCCTTAGTCGAAAAGGAAAAGTTTTTTGTGCCGCCTTCTGCATTAAAACCATAGGCAACAGCAATAGCTTCCAGTAAAGTGGACTTGCCTGTACCGTTCTCACCCACAAAAAAGGTGATATTTGAAGAAAATTTAAGTTCTTTATTTTCTGCGAGATATTTAATAACAGGTAAATCGTTCAGATAGGAGTTTTTGTTAAGGGTATTATCAAATATAATACCGCTTATATATTCTGCTTTATTCATTTGAATCCCCCTCAACGTTTTACAA
>JAZSJA010000116.1:0-9423 GCA_045534095.1 Acutalibacteraceae bacterium
TTATGTTACCTACTATGCTTGCAATAGTACTTCACGAAGCAGGTCATATTATTGCACTTAGCTTATTGAAATCAAAGCCGGAAAGGATAATTTTAAGGGTTGGAACCCTTAGGATATCGGGGCGATTTTTATTAACGACAAAAAAAGAAATAGTTATGTTGCTTGCCGGACCTCTTTTAAATCTCTTTTTGTTTTCTGCGTTATTATGTTTGTATTTCATTTTAGGTGATTTTTTTGTTTTGAATTTTTCTCTTGTAATGCTTGTGGTGGGCGGTTTTAATCTTCTTCCGATTATAGGTCTCGACGGCGGAGGGATTATTGAGATAATATTTAATAGTTTTTTAAAGCAAAAAGCAGTAAAACTACTTTCAATTTTTATTTCATTTATAACAATATTTTCTATATTGGTGCTGGGGCTTTTCGTTTTTCTAGATACAAAAAGCAATATTTCCTTAATTTTAATGGGAATATATCTTTTTTTAGGAATTTTACTCTCAAAAAAGCAAAAGAATTATTGCAAATTATTTTAAAATATAGTACAATAAATATAATTATTGCAATTTGGGAGGCTCCAAGGTGGATAATAATCGATTGGAACAGCTTTTTTTAACTGTACAAAAGCCGGGTAGATACTCAGGTGGTGAGATGGGTAGTGTAATTAAAGATAAATCTAAAGTAGATGTTAGATTTGCTTTTTGCTTCCCTGATACTTACGAAATAGGAATGTCCCATTTGGGTATGAAGATTCTTTACGGTTTGTTTAATGAACGTGAGGATATTTGGTGTGAGCGAGTTTTTGCACCTTGGATGGATTTCGAAGAGGTTATGCGTAAAGAAAACATCCCTCTTTTTGCCCTTGAAAGCCGCGACCCTGTAAAAGATTTTGATTTTATTGGGTTTACTTTGCAGTACGAACTTTCCTATACCAATATTTTAAATATGTTGGATTTAGCCGGTATTCCCCTTAAATCTGCCGAGAGAACCGACCTCACGCCATTGGTTGTGGCGGGTGGTCCTTGTGCTTGCAACCCTGAGCCACTTGCTGACTTTGTAGATATTTTTTTCCTTGGTGAGGGAGAAGAGGTCGATTTAGAGGTAATCGATCTTTATAAGGAATATAAGGCAAGGGGCGGTAATGATAAGCAAGAATTTTTAAAGCTTGCCTCTGGAATTGAGGGCGTTTACGTGCCCTCCCTTTATGACGTGGAATATGATGAAAATGGTAAAATAATTCGCTATATCCCAAAGAATGGTGTTCCCGCAACCGTTAGTAAGCGTATTATGGGTGATATGGATAAAGCTTATTATCCCAAGAATTTTGTTGTACCATTTACAGAAATTGTCCACGATAGAGCGGTTATGGAGATATTCCGCGGATGTATTCGCGGCTGTAGATTTTGTCAGGCAGGCTTTATTTATCGTCCTGTTAGAGAAAAATCTGCCGACGTTATAAATACCGAAGCAAAGGCTCTTTGTGATAATACGGGCTATGACGAAATGTCACTTTCTTCCCTTAGTACAAGTGATTATACTGAGATTGAGCCGCTTCTTTCCCGTATGATCGAGTGGACCGATGAGGATAAAATAAGCCTTTCATTACCATCACTTCGTATAGATAATTTTTCTCCTGAACTACTTGAAAAAATGAAGATGATTCGCAAAAGCGGTCTTACCTTCGCCCCCGAGGCGGGTACACAGCGTCTTCGTGACGTTATAAATAAAAACATAACCGAAAAAGATATTATGAAATCTTGTGCGGTGGCGTTTGCAGGCGGATATACTGCAGTTAAGCTCTACTTTATGATAGGCCTTCCCACCGAAACAGATGAGGATATTATAGGCATTGCAAAGCTAGGTCAGAAGATTGTTGACCTCTACTATAACGTGGACGGCAGACCAAAAGGCAAGGGCGTTAACGTTTCCATAAGTGTTTCTACTTTTGTTCCTAAGCCTTTTACCCCATTTGAATTTTGCGAGCAGATTTCAAAGGATGAGATGCGCCGTCGTCAACAACTTTTAAGGGATAGTATTACAACTAAAAAAATCTCTCTAAGTTGGCACGATAGTGATACAAGTGCCTTAGAGGGTGCACTTGCAAGAGGCGACCGCCGAGTAGGTGAGGTTATTTTAAAAGCTTTTGAAATGGGAGCAAAGATGGATAGCTGGGGTGAGTCATTTAGTTATGATTTATGGCTTGAAGCCTTTAAAAAAGCAGGACTTAGCCCTGAATTTTACGCAAATCGTGAAAGAGAAATAAACGAGGTTAATCCTTGGGATCATTTAGATTATGGTGTTACCAAAGAATTTTTAATAAGGGAATATAACCTTGCAAAGGAAGCCGCCACAACTCCAAACTGTCGCGAAAAATGCGCTGGATGTGGTGCAAATAAATACGGAAAGGGTGTTTGCTTTGAAAAATGTAAGAATGTTCTTTAAAAAAAGCGGCCCTCTTCGTTTTGTATCCCATTTGGATATGACAAGGGTTATGACAAGACTACTCCGTCTTTCAAAGGTGCCGATTTGGTATACCGAGGGTTTTAATCGTCATCCATACATTACCTTTGCTTTACCCCTCTCATTAGGCTTTTCCAGCGAGTATGAGGTTATGGACTTCAGATTTGATGATGAGAACGATAATTTTGATATAAATCTAGCCGAAAAGATGATCAGAGATGTTGCCCCAAAGGGTATTGAGGTAATTGGGCTTAAAGAACCCGTGTATAAATGCGGCAAAATAACTATGGCCGATTTTGAAATAACCTTTTTAAAGGATTCGGGTGCAGATAAAAAAAGCCTTGAAGAATTTTTAAACTTAAAGGAGATTATCGTTTCCAAAACCACTAAAAAAGGTGGAACAAAGGAAATCGATCTTGCTTCAAAAATTATAAGTGCTAAGGTATCTGATGGTGAGGCTATAGTTCTTTCCCTTAGACTTCCCGCAGGCGGAGAGGACAATGTTAATCCTAAAATACTAGTAGATAAATACCTTAGCGAAATAGATAAACAAAGCGGTTTTTATACCGTTAATCGTACGGGTTTGTTTTTGTCAGATGGTACGAAATTTGAGTAGGTAGGTAGAATGTTGAAATCATTATTAGTGATATTCAAGGGCTTTTTTGTAGGCGGAACTATGATGGTGCCCGGAGTCAGTGGTGGCTCAATGGCAATGATTTTAGGCATTTATAATAGTCTTATTGGAAGCATCGCCAATTTTAAAAAAGCACCTATAAAAAACGCCGTGTTTTTAATAAAATTCTGTATCGGCTCCATTCTTGGTATAGTTTTGTTTTCCAGGTTTGTAATCGCCCCTTTGCTTAATATGTTCCCTCTTAAAGTAAGCTATTTCTTTTTAGGGGCTGTTGCGGGCGGAGTTCCTATGATTTATAAAACAGCAGGCGTTAAAAAATTCAGTTTAAATGCAATAAGCTATCCTCTTGTAGGCGTTATTTTTGTGTTGCTTATTACCTTAATACCAAACGGAGTTTTTAGGCCGAGCAGCTCTTTTGGAATTGATGACGTTATTTTACAGGTTGTGGGTGGATTCTTTATTGCGGTAGGTCTTATTCTTCCCGGAATAAGCGTTTCCCAACTTCTTTATATGTTTGGGCTTTACGAAACCGTTGTGTTTGTTAAGAGTTTTAATGAGATAATAGCCTTAATTCCTCTTGGAGTAGGAGTTTTAATAGGTTGCCTTGCTTCAGCAAAGCTTATGGATAAGGCTATGAAGAAAAATCCCGAGGCTACATATTTAATTGTATTTGGATTTTTATTAGGCTCCCTTTATGAACTATTCCCGGGTTTGCCAATTGGCTGGGATATTCCAATTTGTGTTTTAACTTTTGTTGCAGGCTTCAGTTTTATTTACTTTTTGCAAAAGTTAGAAAAATAGTATAAAAAAGCTCAACAGATTTTTTAAAAAAATTGTTGAGTTTTTTTATTTAAAAGAGTATTGCTTTAAAACTTGGGCTAAAATAAATAAAATTACTTTATAATACTATTGAAAAAAACAATACATATGTTAAACTTATACTGTAATAATTTATTTTATGAGGTATAAATATGAGATTTATTAAAGTTGAAAATTACGAAAAACTTAGTCGTCAGGCTGCGAATATTATTTCAGCACAGGTTATTATAAAACCTGATAGTGTTTTAGGTCTTGCTACCGGCTCCACCCCAATAGGTGCTTACACTCAACTTATAAAATGGTTTGAAAAAGAGGATGTTGATTTTAGTCAAACTATCACCGTTAACCTCGATGAATACGTAGGGTTAAATGGCGATAATGATCAAAGCTATCGTTATTTTATGGATAATACCTTTTTCAATCATATAAACATAAAAAAAGAAAATACTTTTGTTCCAAACGGTTGCGCTTCCGACCTTGAGGCAGAGGGAGTTGCATATGACACCAAAATCAAAGAACTTGGCGGAATTGATCTTCAACTTCTTGGCATTGGCGTTGATGGACATATTGGATTTAACGAGCCTGATGATGTATTTGTTAAAGGCACCCACGTTGTAAAGCTTCATGAATCCACCATTGAAGCAAATTCAAGATTTTTTGAGAAAAAGGAAGACGTTCCCACAAAGGCAATAACAATGGGTATGCTTTCCATTATGCAGGCCAAAAAAATATTACTTATTGCTAATGGTCAAAATAAAAAAGAAATACTCGAAAAGGCATTTTATGGTCCTATTACTCCTCAAATTCCTGCATCTATTTTACAGCTTCATTCCGACATTACCGTAATATATAGCGAAAATTAGCATAAATACTTGCAATTTTCTACAAAGTGTGGTATACTTTATAAAAATTATTTATAAAGGCGGTTACTGCTGTATGAAATGTCCTTATTGTTCCTTTGAGGAAAGCAAGGTTATTGATTCTCGTCCCACTGATGAGGGAGAGCGAATTCGTCGCAGACGAGAATGTTTAAGTTGTCAAAAACGTTTTACTACCTATGAGATCATCGAAAGCCTTCCCATTATTGTAATTAAGAAGGATAAATCCCGTGAGGTATTTAATCGTGATAAACTTCTTAACGGTTTACTCAGAGCTTGTGAAAAGCGTCCCGTTTCTTTAGAAAAATTAGAGAATATGATAGACGAAATTGAAGTTGTGCTTCAAAATTCTCTTGACCGTGAGGTTTCCAGCGATAAAATCGGTGAACTTGTTATGGACAAGCTTAAAGATGTTGATGAGGTTGCTTACGTACGTTTTGCATCTGTTTACCGTCAGTTTAAGGATATTGGAACATTTATGAGTGAACTTAATAAATTGCTTAATACAAAATAGGATTATGTTAAATGGGGTTGTCTCTATAGTGAGGCAACCCCTTTGTGATTACTACCAATATATTAAAAATTGAACAATATTAAAAAGTATTAGTTATTTACTTTTTTGAAAAAATATTGTATAATGTTCCATGGTGATATTATGCATAATGTTTATTCAAAAGAAAATCAAACTAAGTATTATATTGAGGGCGATATACAGTTGCAAATAAATACAGTAAAATGTCATAGTCCGCACACTCACGATTTTATTGAGTTTGTGTATATGATGAGGGGTAAAAGTCTACATAAAATTAATGGTGTAGAGTATCCGTTAAATAGCGGTGATTTGCTTATAATCAATTATGATCAGGTGCATAGTTTTAACGGTGACCCTAACGCAATCTACTGTAATTTTCTTATAAAGCCAACATTAATTGATAAACGAATGGAAAAATGCAGAGATCTTTTTTCTCTTTTTAATACGGCAAATTATAAAGAGTTTAAAGAACTTATAAATAATGATTGTCGCCATATCCACTTTTCCCCTGAGGAAAAGGATTGCTTTGAATATATGCTTCGTCTTCTTAATGTTGAAACAAAGGAAAAGAAAATTGGTTACGATTTAATGACAAGTGTGGGAGTTAATTTTCTGCTTACCATGATATTTCGTAAAATGTGCAATACTCATAAAAATCAAGATAGGCAGATAACAAAGATTTTTGAACACATAAACAAAAACTATGATCAGAACATCTCTGTTACCGTGCTGGCTAGGATGTGCAATTATAATTCCTCATACTTCAGCAGAATTTTTAAAAATTATGCGGGTGTGCCTTTTTCAACATATCTTAAAAAGGTTCGCATTGAAAACGCTTGCCGTATAATTAAATCTCAAAATATAACCATCGGAAAGCTTTATACCAAGGTAGGCTATACAAATAAAACGAATTTTTATAAGCATTTTAAAGAGGTTACGGGAGTTACTCCCTATCAGTTCAAAAAAGTAAAAAACTAATACTTTTTTGTGTAATGAAAATATCTTTCATATTAAACACTTTTTATGTATAATGAAAACAAACTTATACAAAGGGTGTTTTTTATGTTAAATGTTAATTTGGATTTAAAAGCTATTAAAGATAAAATTTTAGCTTGCTGGATAGGCAAAAACATAGGTGGCACAATAGGCGGCCCGTATGAATGTACGAAAGAATTTTTGGATGTAAAGGGTTTTACATCTGAAAAGGGGGAGCCTTTACCCAACGATGATTTGGATTTACAGCTTGCTTGGCTAATGGCGCTTGAACGCAATGGAGCAAAAACATTTGATGCAAACGTCTTGGCTACTGCTTGGCTTAACTATATAGTTCCCAACTGGAACGAATACGGTGTGGGAAAAAAGAACTTAAAAATGGGCTTGCTTCCTCCTCTTTCGGGCGAGTTGGAAAATGATAAATGGAAGCACTCTAACGGTGCGTGGATTCGTTCGGAGCTTTGGGCTTGTCTTGCTCCGGGATTTCCTAATATTGCGGTAAAATATGCAATTATGGATGCCAGCATTGACCACGGTATGGGCGAGGGACTTTATGCTGAGATTTACACCGCCGCTCTAGAGAGTATAGCTTTTTTTGAAGCTGATGTAAGAAAAATTATTGAAAAAGCACTTGCCTTTATTCCTGAGAATACTCGTATAGCACAGTGTGTTAAGCTTGTGCTTTGTGAGTATGATAAGAAAACTCCTTACAGAGAGGTCAGAGATATGCTTATTGAGTCAACCAAGGATTTAGGTTGGTTTCAGGCACCTGCAAATGTTGGCTTTGTTACAATAGGTCTTTTGTATGGAGAGGGAGATTTTAAAAAGTCTATGCTTTACACCGTAAACTGCGGTGATGATACCGACTGCACAGGCGGTACGGTAGGTGCAATTATGGGCATTATGGGTGGCACAAAGGGGATTCCCTCTGATTGGTATGAGTATATAGGTGATCGCATTATGCAGATTTGCATCAACAATCACTACAGAAGGGATATACCCAAAACCTGCACCGAATTTACCGAAAGAATCCTTAAAATGAATCCCGAACTTTTAAGGGTTAACGGTGTTACCGTAACCTATTCGGAAATTTCTGATTATAATGCCGAAGAGGCTATGAAAATTTGTGACGGCTATGCCGAAAAATACTGCAATCGCAGTCGCTTCTCTTTCGATATATGTGACCACCGCAATCTAAAGGCAACGGTAGAATATGAAAAAGCTTCCATTATAAAAAATGGTGAGAACTTTAACGTAAATATAAAATTTGATTATTTTGGCACCGATGCTGAGGTGCTCCAGTGCAAGGTTCAAGCCGTACTCCCCGAAGGCTGGACTACTGATTGCCGGAAGAATTTTTACGTGGTACGTGATTGTGACCTTTATACAACAAAAGAGCAAAATATAAGCGGCGAAAAACAAAATGAGCTTTCCTTTACTATTACCGCAAATGACAACATTCAGCCCCAAAATAAGGTTTATTTGCTTTTAACCGAAGAACGCTTTACAGTACCGTTTGTTATTCCAATTACCCTAATAGGTTAAGTTGTTTTAATGTAACTTTCAGGAGGTTTTTTATGTTTAAAAGATTTGGTGTTATGATGGATATGTCTCGAAACGGTGTTATGAAGCCAGAACAGGTTAAGCAGTATGCCTTAACAATAAAAAAACTGGGCTATAATATGATTCAGCTATACACCGAAGATACATATGAGATTCCCGAAGAGCCTTACTTCGGATATTTAAGGGGCAGATATTCTAAAGAAGAACTTAAGGATATAGTAGAGTATTGCAATTCTATAGAAATTGAGGTTATTCCCTGTATTCAGACCCTTGCCCACTTAAATCAGATGTTCTATTGGAAGGAGTTTCAACAGTTTAGAGATCAGGATGACGTTTTGCTTGTGGGTGACGAACGCACCTATGACCTTATTGAAAAAATGTTTAAAAATATGCGTGAGTGTTTTACATCAAACCTTATTCATATAGGTATGGATGAAGCCCATTCGCTGGGTAGAGGTCAGTATCTGGATATTCACGGCGGTGAAAACCGATATGATATTATACGTAAGCATTTAGAGAGAGTTATCTGTCTTGCCGAAAAATACGGTTTTCGCCCTATAATGTGGTCTGATATGTTTTTCAGAATCGCAAATAACGGTGACTATTTCAGCACTAATCCCGATATTATCAGCGATGAGATTTTGGCCTCCTGTCCCGATGGCGTTGATCAGGTTTATTGGGATTATCACAGAGATAAAAAGGAGCATTATGATGTAATGCTTGAATCTCATAAGCGCTTTGGTGGCGAAAGCTGGTTTGCAGGCGGTGCCTGGACATGGATGGGCTTTGCCTCCAATAACGATTGGAGTCTTAAAACAATGCTCCCCGCTATGCAGTCCTGTAGAGAAAAGGACGTTCAGAATATTATGATGACGGTGTGGGGAAACTACGGTAAGCTTTGCTCATACTATGCCGTTTTGCCCTCTCTTTATGCCATCCGCCGTTTTTATGATGGTGTAGAGGATATGGCACAGATTAAAGAGGAATTCGGCAAAATAACGGGTGAAAACTTTGATAATATGATGAAGCTTGACATCCGTGTGGATGTTGGTCCCGTTGATAAGGAATATTCCACAACGCCATATACATATCTTCTTTTTAATGATCCCCTTATGGGAATGGTGGATGCTCATATTGTAGGTAGTCGCAGAAAAGAATTTGAAGAGGTTGCCGAATATTTTGAAAATGCCGCTAAAACAAGCAAGTTTTCAACAATATTTAAAAGTCAGGCAGCCCTTTGCCGTGCCCTTGCCGTTAAATATGACCTTGGTGTTCGTACCCGAAAAGCATACAGAGAAAAGAATATGGATGAAATTAAGACTATATGCGATGACTACCTGCTTGCTATGACAAGAATAGAGGAGTTTGTAGCCTGCTTCCGCAGGCATTGGTTTGAGGAAAACAAGCCTCACGGTGTAGATGTTATCGAAATCAGAATAGGTGCACTTTTAATGCGACTTCGTTTTGCAAGGGAACGACTTATTTCCTTTATGGCGGGGGATATAGATAAAATTGATGAGCTGGATGAAGAAATTTTACTCTTCAGAGGT
>JAZSJA010000144.1:0-17321 GCA_045534095.1 Acutalibacteraceae bacterium
TGATGAAAAAACGGTTGCTCAATTTAACAGTCGAGATTGGGCTATGATAACTGCCGAACTTAAAGTTGAATACAACAAGCTTTACGGTAGGCAAGGGCCTGTTCTTTATCTTAAAGATATTGCACGCACTTCTCTCCCCGAGGAAGAGGTTGCCACCTTCTATTAACCGGGCTAAGCCCGGATTTATTCCGAATAGGTCTTTAGCGTTTTGCTAAATCTCGTTCCGCGGCCGGAAAGGCACGAATAAACCATACAATTTACAGGCTAAGCCCGGATTTATTCCGAACAGGTCTTTAGCGTTTTGCTAAATCTCGTTCCGCGGCCGGAAAGACACGAATAAACCATACAATTTACAGGCTAAGCCCGGATTTATTCCGAACAGGTCTTTGGCGTTTTGCCAAATTTCGTTCCGCGGCCGGAAAAAGACCAATAGACCACACATTTGCAGTCTAGACACATAACCTTATATTTTATCTTTGACACAAAAAATTGCCCTGACGTTTCCGTCAGGGCGATTTTAAATAATCTTATTTTTCATAGCCTCATATTATTTTGCTACCTTGTAGCAAGTTTATTATAGATTAAAGTTATTTTTACTGCAATTTTAAAGTTTACAAATTGATCTAACCTTTTACTTGGTTAATCGGTATTGCTTAGTACATTGGTCTCACCCTTCTTTATTTTTCTTTGTACTGTCCAGATGACAAGTTAATTGCAATTTTAAAACCGATTATGATCCTTTTCATAAACATCTCCTATTTTGGGGTTTTGGCGTTTTGCCCCAACTCTTACAAGCAACCCTATCTAGGCAAAACGGCTGAGGAAAATGGTTCACTATTCATTGGACTCAGCCCCTTTCTTTAGATTTTGTTTTTCTTTAGTCCTTTTTCTTTTCTGTCTACATTATAGCAAGATTTTTTCTATTTGTCAAGTGTTTTTTGTGACTTTTTTAAGTTTTTTATAAAAAAGTTTATAACTTTTGTTTATTTTAAATAAATGACGGGTTTTTATTGACTTATAAAAACATTTGTGATATAATGTTAGTATATTCATTCCAATGGAGGTTACTGTAATGGAGCACATTAAAACTATTGAAACTCGCAATCTTTGCGAAAGCGCTAAAAACGGTGGTTGTGGCGAATGCCAAACTTCTTGCCAGTCTGCTTGCAAAACCAGTTGTGGTATTGCTAATCAGCAGTGCGAAAACACCGAAGAGAGCAAATAATTAATCTTTTAAAATTAGCCGCTCTAAGCGGCTTTTTTTATGATATATTACCCTTTATATAAATCAGGAGAATTTATTTATGGTACATCAATATAGTCTGGGTGGATACAACATAGTTCTTGATATCTGCTCCGGTTCGGTTCACGTTGTAGACGACGTTGCTTTTGATATTATTTCACTCTTTGAAAACGCCTCTAAAGATGAGATTATTAAAACGGTTAGTGAAAAACACCTATCAAAGGGCGTTAGTTCTGCCGACGTTGAGGAATGTTACAATCAAGTTGAAAATCTTAAATCTGCAGGAAAACTTTTCACTCCCGATACCTTTGAGCCAATGGCGGGTGCTTTAAAACAAAAAACGTCGGGTGTTGTAAAGGCCCTTTGCCTTCACGTTGCTCACACCTGCAACCTTAACTGCGAATACTGTTTTGCAAGTCAGGGCAAATACCAAGGCGAGCGTGCGGTTATGAGTTTTGATGTCGGCAAGCGTGCTTTTGACTGGCTTATTGAAAATTCAGGCAATCGCCATAATTTAGAGGTTGACTTTTTTGGTGGTGAGCCCCTTATGAATTTTGACGTTGTGAAACAGCTTGTTGCCTATGCCCGAAGCATTGAAAAAGAAAAAGGCAAAAATTTCCGTTTCACCCTTACCACAAACGGACTTTTGATTGACGATGACGTTATTGATTTTGCCAACAAAGAAATGAGCAACGTTGTTCTTAGCCTTGATGGAAGAAAAGAGGTTCACGACCGCTACCGTGTGGATTACAATGGCAAAGGTAGTTTTGATAAAATTGTACCTAAATTCCAAAAACTTGTAAAGGCAAGAGATAACAAAAACTACTATATGCGTGGCACCTTCACACATCAAAATCCCGACTTTTTAAAGGATATTGAGGTTATGCTCCACCTAGGCTTTACCGAGCTTAGCATGGAGCCTGTTGTTTGTGCCTCGGGCGACCCTTCAGAACTTACTCCCGAGGATATGGCCATTGTTATGGAACAGTACGAAAAACTCGCCGAGCTTATGCTTAAAAAAGACAAAGAGGGAAAACCCTTTACCTTCTATCACTATATGATAGATTTGACAGGTGGTCCTTGTATTTATAAGCGAATTTCGGGCTGCGGTTCGGGTACCGAATATATGGCAGTTACCCCTTGGGGCGACCTTTACCCCTGCCACCAATTTGTAGGTGACGAAGCCTTTAAGCTTGGTGATATTTGGCAAGGCGTTACAAATAATGAAGTTAAAAACTCCTTTGCTGAGTGTAACGTTTACGCAAGAGAAGAATGCAAAAACTGTTGGGCAAGACTTTACTGCTCGGGCGGATGTGCCGCCAACGCCTACCACGCAACCGGCAAGGTTACCGGAATATATAAAGCGGGCTGTGAACTGTTTAAAAAGCGTATGGAATGTGCCATTATGGTACAAATTGCCCGCACCTTTGGAGAATAACAACTATGGAAACTCCCATTTGCGACTTTATTGAAAATTACATATCGCAAAATGCCGCAAGACTGCATATGCCCGGTCACAAGGGGTGCGGTCTTTTAGGCTTTGAGGAGTTTGACATTACCGAAATAAAAGGTGCCGACAATCTTTATGAGGCAGATGGAATTATAAAAGAAAGCGAAGAAAACGCCTCTAAGATTTTTGGTTGTAATACATTCTATTCTACCGAGGGCTCAACCCAGTGCATAAAAGCGATGCTTTATTTAGCCCATACCTTTTCAGGCGGAAAGAAAACCATTGCAGCTGGAAGAAATGCCCATAAAAGTTTTTTAAATTCTGCCGCTTTGCTTGATTTAGAGATTGATTGGCTATATGGCAAGAGCGAAAACCACCTCTCTTTTAATCTTACCGCTGAGGATGTAGAAAATTATTTCAAAAGTTCCACCATCCTACCCTTTGCCCTTTATTTAACCTCTCCCGACTACTTGGGCAATAGGCTTGATATCAAAAAAATTGCAGATATCTGCAAAAAATACTCGGTGCTTCTTTTGGTGGATAACGCACATGGTGGCTACCTTAAATTTTTAAAGGAATCCGAGCATCCCATTGATTTAGGTGCGGATTTGTGTGCTACCTCCGCCCACAAAACTCTGCCCGTACTAACAGGCGGCGCTTATTTGCAAATTTCCCCAAATGCCCATAGTTATTTTAAAGAAAACGCAAAAACAGCCCTATCTATTTTTGGGTCCACAAGCCCCTCCTACCTTATTTTGCAATCCCTTGATAAAGCTAACAAATATTTGGAAGGCTATAAAGAAAAACTTTCAGGCTTTATTTTAAAAATCAAAAAACTAAAAACTGCCCTTTTGGAAAAAGGCTTTTCCTTTATCGGCAACGAACCTCTTAAACTGACAATCCTAGCAAAGGATTACGGTTATTTTGGTTATGAATTAGGTGAATATTTATATAACCAAAATATTGTTGCAGAATTTTTTGACCCGGATTTTTTAACCTTAATGTTCACTCCCGAGACAAAAGACGAAGATTTAAAAAGACTTTTTTTAGTGCTTTCGGCTTTACCTAAAAAGGAAAAAATCACCACAAAGCCTCCTGCTTTTAATTTACCTAACCGAAAACTCTCTGTAAGAGAAGCGGTTTTCAGTAAATTTGAAATGGTAGATTTAAAGGATGCTTTTGGCAGAATTTCCGCCTCCCCCACCGTTGGTTGCCCCCCTGCTATCCCCATTGTTATGAGTGGCGAAGAGATTGACGAAAAAATTATTGCTTTACTAAAATATTACGGCATTAACAAATGCCTTGTTGTTAAATAATTATAAAAAAACTGCAACAGAGAAAAATTCCGTTGCAGTTTTTATTTATGTTTTTTACAATGTTTAATGCAAAATTATACCTTCCCAACCGGCGTTATATCTAGCCAGATGTACCAGGTCAAAAGCATCAAGCACACCATCGCCGTTAACATCGGTTACCGCAGCATTATACTCAACCTCCCAGTCGGCTACAACTCTAGCCAAGGTAACAAGATCTGCTAAATTCACAAAGTAGTCATTGTTAATATCGCCGGGAGTGTTATCCATAAAGGTGGTATGTTCAACACCAAGTGCCTTAGCATCATTCTCTGCGGCACTACCCTTACGGCAACGGATAAATGGGAATGGAGTTTTTTCATTATATTCGTCACTATTATCTATCTCAGCCAACCTGGTATCATTACCAAGAATAGTAACTGTGTTATTGCCGTAGATATATTCCGAATAACCTAAGAAATCGTTTTTAAGTTCCTTTACGGTAGGTACAATAGTAACGTCATCATTTCTGGCAAATGCAACAATCTCAGTCATATCTTTATTGTAGATAACGCCATCCTTTGCAGTATAGTAAGGATTGGTTTTTGAGAATTCTACATCATAGGCACTTGCCATAAAAAAATGTTGATGGCTAATTTTTTCTACGTTTCCAAGGTACAAATATTCAAGGGAACGCATACCTTCAAAGGTATAAACAGAAAGGTCTTTAACCGAATCGGGCAATATAACGGTTTCAAGCATACCATGCGCATAACCAAAACAATATAAGCTTTCTACAGAATTAACGGGGTATCCGTAAATTTTCTCGGGGATAACAAGGGTAAGGTCATCAGGAACGTCTTTTAAACCATCAATACGAATGCCTAAGCCCTTGCTGTATTTGCTATCTTCATAATACCATCCAAGTTCAAAATTCGTTTCATTTGGTTTTACAGTTACGGGGACTTGTAAATTGAAGGTGCCATCACCATCCGTTGTTATCTCGATGCTTATTTCAAAACTATCCCCTACCTTCCAATGGTCATCGGCAGTTTGGTTAAGCTTATCGCCATACCACCTAAAACTATTGTACGCATAGATATCAATTTCACTATTATTAGTTATGGTACTTTCTGTTATAACTGTACCATCATAAAGTACATACTCTAACTCTGCGTCAAAAAATTGGGGTAAATAATCATAATAAACTATTTCTTCATAGGTTTCTTCATCGTAGTGATAATTCTTACCGCCAAACATACCGTCGATTATGGTTATTCCCTTTTTAACCCTTACGTCTTTTATGAAATTCTTAACTACGTAAACCTTATATTCACAAGAAACATCACCTATTGATGTGGTTAGGATATTCTCACCAAGCTCTAAATGTTTTTCGTTTTGCTCAACTTCATTAACATAAAAGCCTAAATTGCCAACCTCCCACCGGGTGAGATCTACCATATCTGGACGGCCATCATTAAACTTTATGGTATATAAAGGTCTGCAACGTTCAAGAAAATAGTGATAATATCCGTCATCGGAAAAATACCCGTCGTCTTCATATTCCAACGCGTTGATGGTTCTGATAGAGATACTTTCAACCGGATTTGGTTTCATTTCAATATTGAAACTACCAAGTTCAGTTGCTCCATAATACCCAAACTCATCTTCATAGTATTTTTTAATCTTAACCGTACAGGGTTTTCCGACCTCCCACTCGGCATCATTACATTCAAAGTTTAGATCCAGTTTATGAAAATCGTCATCAGATATATTGTAAGCAAGACTTTTTCCGTTTTTAAAATTAACGTTAACGTCTATATCCATTTGATAAATGCTGTATGAGAATGAATTTCCATCATAATAACCTTGTGCTCCCTCATAAATGGGCTCGTTGGCTATGCCTGTAACGGAATCAATTCCGCCGTAGGATTCAACGATTACAGGCATTTTTGTTTCAAACAAACGCTCTGATCCAAAATAAACGGTGATCTCACTTTTTCCTTTTCCGTCATCTCCCCAAACTATGGAGTTTTTTAAAGGCTCTTCAAAATAAACGTATTCACCGCGATACAATCTATAAGAATATTCTTGGTTGTTTACATCTATGGGGATTTCATCTCCGTTGCTAAGGGTAAAAGCAACCTGAGGATTAGTGATATAACCGTTAATATTATCTAATCTGTCAATAAGCTCTGCGGGAATGGAGTTTGTAGCCTTTGCCGACAAACCTGTAACCCTTTCGGCGGCAACCTCTACCTCTACCATCATATCAATGCTTATTACGTAAGGCCCATGATAATCACAAATATAGGTAAATGGCACGTTATATTTTTTACCCTGCTCCAAAGGGTTTTCCTGATTGTTCAGATCTATATCTTCAAAATTCAAATCAAGCATATAGTTCGAATACTCGTTATGTAATTGAGAATTGATTGCAAAGGATTTGGTTCTTCCGTCGCTAAATTCCAAAGTAACTTCAACCAACCCACCTGCCTTATAGGGGTCAAAATAGTTCCACTCATTGCCATTGGAGTCGGTTCTGACCTCGCTATCCAATCCTACGTAAAGAGGACGACGCATTTTTGCCGTAGCGTTCACAACGTTGGCATATTCATTTGTAGCCTTGATATATTCATTAACTTCCTCGGCTACAACTACACCGCCACAAAATATAGTGCTACACATTGATAAAAACAGTGCAAAGACAATTAAAAAAGTACATGTTTTTCTTAAAACTCCAAACATTTTTTAAAAACCTCTCTTACTATTTTTAATATACTGAAATTATACCATATTAAAAAATTTTTGTAAAGCATTAAACCTTTTAAATCGTTTATTAGGTAATAAATAATCGCAGTAGAGGTTACGAATTCCCAAACTTCTACTGCGATTTTAAGGTTTAATTTTTAAAAAATGCAACTGCAATGGCTCCGGGCCCTGCGTGAGTACCTATAACACTTCCTATCATTTCATAGCGTATCTCCTTTAAATTGCCCTCCCAAATATGCCTACTGTCTTCAATATATTTCAAAAGAAGGGCATCGGAAATCCCTGTATATCCAAGTAAAACGGGTTTGGTGAAGTCAACTCCGCCTGCCTTTTCAATTTCCTCCATAAGTATGTTATTACCCATTTTAGAACCTCTTGCCTTACCGAGGATGTTTATTACTCCATTATCGATTGACACCACCGGCTTTATATTAAGCACTCCTCCCATAACAGCAACTGTTTTAGAAATGCGTCCACCCTTTTTTAGATACTCCAAAGTGTCTATAAGAGCAACAACCAAAATCTTATCTTTTTCCTTTTCAAGTGTTTCGGCAATTTCCTTTGCCTTAATACCACTGTCTAACAAATTTATAGCACGCTCAATCAAAACACCCGAACCTATAGCGGCTGACATAGAATCCACGATATACACGTTTTCATACTCTTCTGCGGCTATTACAGCACTTTGATAGGTGCCTGAAAGTTTGGATGATAAGGTGATTACCACCGCGGCTTCTCCCGCCTGTTTTGCCTTTTCAAACTCATTTATAAATGCATCGGGGGTTGCCTGACTTGTGGTAGAAAGTGCATCGGTTTCAATGAGTTTTTCGTAAAATTCCTTCTTACCAATTGTTACCCCATCTACAAATTCCTCATCACCAAAACGCACCGTAAGAGGCACAATATGTACACGCTCCTTGTACTGAGGCGTTAGGTCTGCCGTTGAATCCACTATAATTCTTGTTTTCATAATAAACTTCTCCTTAAACTGTTCAAACAAAAGTCAGTTTTAAAACTTGTTGAAATTTCAACAAGTTAAATTATACCATATAGTTGTTGAAATGTCAACGACTATATGGACTGACAAAAAAGACCATCCCTTTTTTATATCTCTTCACAGGAATGGTCTTTTTTATAATTCTTACATTAAAATTGTGATTTTAAAGCATCAATCAAAATATCCCTTATACTCAATTTTTTTATCGCTATCGGGGAACAAATGATGATATAACTCTATAAAATAATCGTCGGTCATACTTGCAATATAATCAACAACTATTTGATTAGGTTCGGTTTTTTCGTAAGGGATATCACGTTTATAATGTGCTTTATTTACATAATTGATGTGATGTGTAAATATATGCGAGTCGGTATTGTTGGCTGTTAAATCCTCAAGCAATTTTTCATACATCTCGCTCATCATAGGTTTAACGAGATTATACATATGATCCTTAACTCTATCATTTTTATAAATAAGTTCATAGTTATCGTTCTTTGCTTTTTTGAGTGCCGCAAAATGCTCCTCATCCATTTTAATATATGGCTTGCCGTAACTATTTTCAACTATATTAACAATAAGATTATTTATAATTTCGGCGTTATAGGTTCCTATAGCACCGTTATCAAAGGCTGTGTTTTCAATGATATAGGCTCGCTCAGCATCCTGCCTATCCTTACCCAAATATGCAATTATATCGGATATTCGCATAACACATCCCTCCAGGGTGGCGGGGACTAGCTTGCGAACGTTCTTTTTATCTATATAACAATCCTCTATTTGCCTTTCAAAATCATTAAAATTTTCAAGCGGTTTTGGATGATATTCCGAAAGCTCCATTTCCCCATCATGGGAAGCTATTCCGTTTAAGGTTTGGAGGGAAATATTGTAGGGGAATATTTTATCGAGCACCCTGACCGAATGAATATTATGACTGAAATGCCTACCGGTATATGAAAAGTAAATTTCATCAAGAAAGGTTTCTCCATCGTGGCCGAATGGAGTATGACCTATATCGTGACCCAAGGCAATCGCTTCTATTAAATCGAGATTTAGATTCAAGGCTTTGCCAATGGTACGTGCAATTCTTGATACCAACTGAACGTGCAAGCTCCTATGGGTGATATCGTCATTTTTATAAAATGAAAAAACCTGAGTTTTATCGGCATAGCGATTGTAATATGGGCAATGAATAATTTTATCAATATCCCTAATAAAGGCGGTGCGAATGACATTTGCTTTATCTCTATCATTGTATCGACGAATGACCTTATTTTCATCAAAGGCAATATGGGATATAATTGCTTTTTTTCTATCTGCCTCTATTTTGCTCACTATTTCATCCGACAATTTTTCATATTTCATGGTTAACGCCATCCCTCTGCCTTATTTAAGCTCGTTGCACACGTATTGACAGGTTACCAGAGCCGCTGTTTTGATGATATTTTCTTCATCAAAAATAAGGTTAGAAGAGTGTAGAGTTAACCCCGTTCTGGGATCGCTTGTGCGGTTTCCGATTAGGTAGCGAACACCGGGAATTTTGGCTAAAAATTCAGAAAAATCATCAGAAGCGGGATAAGGTTCATCAAGTATGATAACCCTTTCCTTACCAATGGTTTCAGTAGCGGCAATTTCAAGTTTATCAATAACGTCGGGATCATTAATAAGAGGGGCAATAGCGCCATCAAACACAACCTCAGCGGTGGTTCGCATACTTTCAGATTGCAATTTACAAATACGTTTAATACCTTCTATAATCTTTGCCCTTGTTTCGTGGTCAAAAGTACGCAGAGTGCCGGATATTACAACGGTATCAGGAATTATATTGGATTTTGTACCGCCAATAATTTTTCCAAAGCTTAAAACAGCAGGTCTAAGTGGAGAAATCTCTCTTGAAATTAAAGTTTGTAATTGGGTAATAAGGTATGCGGCAGAAACAATGGGGTCTACCGTTTCGGCAGGGCGTGCACCATGACCGCCAACGCCACGTACAGTAATATCAATAATATCTGCACCGGCATTTACAGAGCCTTTTTTTAGTCCAACGTGACCTGTAGGCAGCATGGTATCAACGTGGATTCCCACAATTTCATCCACAGCGGGTTCTTTTGTTAATACGCCCTTTGCAATCATATCCTTTGCACCTTTTCCAATTTCCTCTGCCGGTTGGAACAAAAGACGTACGTTACCTGCCAGTTCTTCCCTACAATCTTGCAAAACCTTACCAACCAACAACAAATAAGCGGTGTTTATATCGTGTCCACAGGAGTGACAAACTCCGAGATTTTTTGAAGCAAAGGGAAGTCCGCTTTTTTCTTCCATAGGTAGAGCGTCAATATCCGCTCTAAGGCCAATGGTTCTGCCCGATTTCCCTCCGCGGATTATGGCACTTACGCCCGTTTCCAATCCTAAATCCTCAATTTCAATTCCGTTTTCTGTAAGTATTTTTTTAATTAAGGCGGAGGTTTCAAATTCTTTATTGCTAATTTCGGGATTTTGATGAAGCTGACGGCGAATCTCTATCGCCTCATCCATAAGCATATCTATTTGATTTTTTAAATTTTCCACAGTAAGTTATACACCTCTTCATCCATTTAGTGCTTATTAAATCTTTTTTGCATCATAGGTTTAATACCACCTGCTTCTAAAATCTTTAGAGTTTGACCCTCAAACTTATCGCAGGGGTAGGTTTTACCTGTTTCAACTACGGTAACAGTGCCTTTTTCAAGATCAATCTTGAGGGTATTACCGTTTTCGACCTCTTTACTTATTCCCTTGCACACAACAAGAGGAAGGCCTAAGTTGATTGAATTGCGGAAGAAAATTCTTGCAAAGGAATCGGCAACAACCGCCGAAGCACCCATATTTAAAAGGGCAATTGGGGCGTGTTCGCGACTTGAGCCGCAACCAAAGTTTGTGCCTGCTACAACAATTCCGCCTGAGGGGAAATTCTTTGCAATATTTTCATCTACACCACAAAGGCAATGGCTACCAATCTCCTTAGGGTCGGTGATTGCCAAAAAGCGACCGGGGTAAATTTGGTCTGTATCAATATTATTTCCAACAATAATTATTTTCCCGGTCATTTCAGTTTGCATATATAACACTCCTTTTGATCATATTATTACAAATATTCTCTGGGGTCTGTAATTCGTCCGTTTAAAATACTTGCCGCAACAGTTGCGGGGCTTGCAAGATAAATCTCAGCCCCTGTTGAGCCCATACGACCGGGGAAGTTGCGGTTTGTACTGCTGATGCAGACCTCACCGGGAGCCAAAACGCCCTCATGTGCACCAAGACAAGCACCGCAGCCTGGGGAAGTAATGGTGGCGCCTGCCTTCATTAAATCCTGAATGTAACCTTTTTCTATACAAGCGGTCATAACCTCAGCCGATGCGGGAACCACAACTAGCCTTGTGTATTTGGGAATATGTTTACCGCGAAGAATGTTGGCGGCTACCGCTATATCCTCCTCACGACCACCTGTACAACTGCCAATGTAGGCTTGATTTATTTTCACTTCACCCTTTGCAACAACGTTTGCAAGGGTATCTACGTTATCTACGCTATGGGGACAAGCCAGTTGTGGCTCCATAGAAGAAACGTCAAATGTGTAAGACTCTTCATATTCAAAATCGGGATCGGTGTACTGCACCTCATAGGGGCGAACGGCACGCTTTTCAACGTAATCAAGAACGTCCTTATTGGGTTGCATATAGGCTGTTTTTGCACCCATTTCCACCGCCATATTGCAAATTACCATACGACCTGCCACGTTAAGCTTTTCTACATAGCTGCCTGTAAAATCAATAGCTTTGTATACCGCTCCATCTGCCTTGATTTTTTGGAGAACGTTTAAAACAACGTCCTTAGGGTAAACGCCTTTAGGTGCTTCACCATCAAGACGAATTTCAATAATCTCAGGAACACGGAACCATAATTCACCCGTCATTAAAATTGTTGCCATATCGGTTGCACCACAACCCGTACCCATAGCACCAAATGCACCGTGAGTGGTTGTATGACTATCGGTAGCAACCACAATCATTCCGGGGTAGATTACGCCTGCCTCAGGCATAACCTGATGACAAACTCCACACTCGGTATCAAAATGGAATTTTAAATTATTTTTCTTGGCAAACTCACGCATTTCCCCGTGGTTAGCCGCACTTTTTATATCGGGTGCAGGTGCATAATGGTCAAAAACAAAGGCTGCTCTTTCATTATCCCAAACCTTTTCGCCACCCATTTCATAAAATGAATAAACAGTTTGTAAATATAAATCGTTAATCTCTGCAAAATCAACCTTTGCGGTTATAATTTCACCCGAGGTTACTTTTTCGCGTCCACTATTTTTAGCAAGAATTTTTTCAATGGCATGCATACGTTAACGTCTCTCCTTATGTTTAAAATCATATATAACTCTTGCAAATAATACGCTGTACTAGAAATTATAATATCACATTTTTATCTATAATACAACCTTTTAACGTAAGAAAAGCCTAAATATTTCTGCATTATTTATACACCATATCGTTGACAAAATCTGTGATTTTTTGTTATAATACTGAATAAGAAAATTTCAGGAGAATAAATATGTATAAACTAATTACCTTTGACATATATTCAGCCAGCCTTGATATTAACGGTAGTGCCGTTCCCATTGTTAAAGAGGTTCTTGGGTGGACGGAAGAAAAATCCCTTGAATTTTTTAAGACATGGAGAACCCAGCAATGGAATTTTTTACTGTTAAACAACAGTATGAGCGAGGGGTACAGAACCTATCGCGATATTACCACTACCACCTTGGAATACACCATAAAAAAATTTAATGCAACCGTAACAAAAGAGCAAAAAAACAAACTTATGGAGATTTGGATTTCCTTTAAGGCTTGGCCCGAGGCAAAGGAAGTAATTGATGAAATCAAAAGGCGTGGCTACAAGGTGGCAATGCTTTCAAACGGCGACCAAGATATGTTAGAACCCCTACAAGCTTCATCGGGAATTCAGTTTGACTACGTATTTTCTGCCGAGAGTGCTAGGGCATACAAACCTGCGGCATCGGTGTATGACGTTCCATTTCAAAAAACCGGCATAAAAAAAGAGGATATGCTACACGTGGCAGGCTCTGTTTTTGACGTTATGGGTGCCAAGGCGGCAGGTTGTAACTGTGCATGGTCAAACCGCTATTCAGACTATGTATTAGACCCAAAATTCGAACCCGATTACAATATGAAAAACTTAAAAGAGCTTTTAAACTTTTTATAATTAAATAATTTAAAAGAATTTACATTATATTTTAAACAGGTCTGCACCAAATAACGTGCAGACCTGTTTTTATGCCATAAACTACATATTCAAGCAAAAACGTGGAAGAAGCGAAAATAGTACTTCCTCCACGTTTAAGTTAATTTACCTTTTTAAAGTATGGTTTTTAATCTTTAACAGATGAAATATCAACAATCATTTTGAAAGAAACTCGACGGCAAGCATCTTTATCAATCTCACCATCTGAACCGTAAACAGGTTTACTGTTGGAAAGACCAATGGCTTCAAGCTTGTTTGAGAGTTTAGAGGAATCTGCCCCTGCCTCAGCTGATAGGCAGTACTCCTTAACCTTATTTGCACGCTCCTCCGAAAGGGCAAGACCACTTTCATAGGTGCTGCCGGCAAGAGGTGCGGTGTGTCCCTCTACCATTGTTTTGGAAATGAATCCTTTGTAGGTATCGTTATAAACGATGGAGGTATATGCCTTTACGAACTTATTAAGAAGTGATTTACCATCGGCAGAAATCACCGCTGAATCACCGCTGAACAACACAGATGCATCAAGCGCAATTTCGCCGGTACTCTTATTTATGTTGGCCTTAATGCCCTCTTCTTCAAAGGCACGTTTCAAATCGTCAAACAAATCAGATTTCTTGTTAGCGATTTCTTCAATTTCCTCATCTGTAAGGTCGCTCATATCAACACCCTGATCCTTGAGCGAACGAGCCTCACGAGCAGAAATATCGTCAGTATAGTCGTATATCTTTTCACCGTCAAAAAGCATAATGCTAAAATCGGTAAGGAAATCACTTGCGTCACTTCTTACAATGTATGCATACTGCTCAATGAGAGTCATTTTTTCACCTGTAACCAAATCTTTTTCTTGCATAAAAAGGGTGAATTTGCCGTCGGCAGAGAGTTTAAATGCCGAAAGGTCATAATAACTGCCATCACGTCTTATTGCATAGTTGAAAGCGTCACTGCTTACAAAACAGTCCAAGTCGCCTACAAGGGGAGAGCTGGGTAAGGAATAACCGCTCATATAAAGCTCGTCAACGTTATCGCTAAAGCCGTATGCAATAAGCTTTACAGATGCGTTTTCGCTCTTAATGGTGAGGTAAGGTCCGCAAAGTTCAAAGGTATATTCAAACTCTAAGCCTGAGAATTTGTAGGTAAGGGGCTTGCCCTCCTCGCTTGTTTTTTCTATGCATTTAAAGGTGATTTTGTTGCCCTTAACCTCATAAGAGCATAACACGTTACCAAGGGTTCCGTCCTCGGCCAAAAACTCTATTGTAGCAATTTCAATATCTGTAACATCTGAAAACTCACTGTTTGCAAAGTGGATTTGAGAATTGCAGAAATAATCCTTTCCCATATAAAGTGCCACGGGAAGCTCGCTTATTTTAAAGGTTCCATTATCAAAAGTAACGTCTTTAAAGGGAAGCTCCTTTGCCATCTTGGGTATATCGGTTTCTTTGTTGTTAAGGGTATAGCCGCCATAAAGCATTTCTTCGGTGTATTCCAAGCCGCTGTAAATAGACGCAGGATCAATGGTATCCTCAAAATCCTCAAAAAGAGTTTTAGGATCCACCTCGGTAACCATAACGTTATTACCGCCTAAATACCATGCGTCTTTATCCTTATTTACCTTTACGGTTTCATTGGTTTCGCCATCATTGTTTTCTGCCTTTTTATCATCTCCGCAAGCACAAAGCCCCAAAGCCAGAACAAGTGCTAACGCCAAGGATAAAAAGGAGCGTAAAGTCTTAATCATTTTTACCACTCCATTTATAAAATATAGGTTTTTCACCATATAAATAAATTATAAGCATTTTGTGAATTAAAGTCAATATGTATTGTACATTGCGCATTATTTTTTAACCGCCTGTTTTAGACAAATTTCGATAGACTATATATAGTAATATCGTATAATATTTAGTCTAAACACCCCTAACAAAAATTATAAAATATAATTTGTTAGGGGTGATTTTTATGAATATAACCGAAGCAGTTAAAAAGAGGTTTGAAGAGCTTTGCTATAAAAGAAACATAAATTTTTGTAAACTGGCAAGTATATCCGGGGTGCCATACACAACCGTAAAGTCAATATTTTATAATCAAAGCAAAAATCCCGGTATTGCCACCATTAAAAAGCTTTGTGACGGTCTTGAAATCACTATAACCGAATTTTTCGATACCGAATATTTTAGAGATTTAGAACAAGAAATCAAGTAATAAAGGAACTGTAAAAAACATAGGTGCGATAAATAACAGTTTATCTGTATCTTTCCGGACGCGGAACGAGACTAGGCCGTTTGAATAAAACCCGTTTGGAATAAAATTAATCTGACTGATATATTTATAAACATACAATCTGCAACGAAAGTCTTTTTTCGCACTTTCGTTGCAGATTGTATGTTTCTTTTATTCTTATTTAAAGGGGTTTAATATATTTTGTTTTTTTACATCCCCTTTTTCATATCACGCCGATTTAAATATTCTTAATAATTTTTTTCTATCAATTCGCGAAATGAATTAGAAAATTCTATATTTTCCTTTTCAAAGGCATCATCTTCCAGATTTTCGGACGGGCCTGTTTCCAATGAAAGTACAGCGTCAGAACCTATTTCATTAACTGCACTACTAAAATCTGCCCAATCGATAATGCCCTTTGTCGGATATAAATGGGAGTCCGTATCTCCATTATTGTCATGTATGTGAAATACCTTGATGTAATCACCCAGTCTGCGAACCTCATCACCTATAGAAAGCTCGGGGAACACAGAAACGTGACCTGTATCTAAACAGATTTTCATATGGTCGTCATTAAATTCTTTTACAAACTTTAAAATTTGCTCCGGCTTAGCGAGGGAAAACTGTAGCATTGGCATATTTTCCAAACAGATGGTAACATTGTACTGCTTTGCAAAAGCAACAAGTTCCTTAAAGAAAGCAAGATTTAAATCCCAAGTTTCTTTTTGTTTTTGCGTTTGCAAATCATCTGTGCCGCAGGGCATAATGGGGTGTATTACCAAATGCTTGCACTCCAAAAATGAAGAAATTACAACAGCCCTTTTCATTTTTTCAAGGCGTTCTTTTCTTTCAGCCTCTGTGCTGTCTTGCGGCGGATACCTCCAAGGACCATGAATTTGAGAAATCTTAATACCTGCCGTTTCAGCAAAGGCTTTTTCCTGATTGAGTTTTTCTTTTAACTCATTTTCATTTAAACTGTATAACTCAATGTCTGTATGTGCAAGACAGTAATCTACCGCATCATAACCATGCTGTTTTAATTTTAAAAACTTATCGTTACCATATCGTCCGTATCCGCAACTAGAAGGATTAAAAGTTATTCCGATTTTTATTTGGTTGTTACCACTCATAGCAACATCTTCCCCTTTGGGTTTTATTTTTAAACCTATTATAGCATATAAGTTTTGCCTTGTCTACTAGCGAGTTTTATTGTTTTAATCTATATGTTTGAAAACATTATATCCTGTTCAAAAGACATTTTACATGAAAAAAAGATTTCTGCTATGTTTATTCTAAAAACACAGCACGAGCATCAAACATACAGCCCACTTGAAGCCATACACAGCAAATCTTGGTTCAAAAGTTTAAACACGATAGTGCTCAGGGTGCAGATGATAATAAACAGGTAACCCGCCCAAGCCCATGCTTTGTTGCGAATAAAGTGAAACCGTTCATCCGTTTCGGTATAGTATTATTTCTCTTTATACGATTCCCATTGCCATTTCTACCAACAACGCAACGACAACGACCAACGCCGAGATGATAAAACCGTGGATCATCGGACGGATACCGGCTTTCTTCATGCTTGAGAAGGATGTGTTCAAACCGATGGCTGCCAATGCACATACCATAAGGAATTTGCTTGCACTCTTGGTGCCGGATACAACAGCGGCAGGAATTGGGAACACGCTTGCTGCAATAGACATTGCAAGAAATCCGAGAATAAACCAAGGGAATATCTTTGCAATGCTGAAATTTGCCTTCAGTTCGCTTCCGTTTTTGCTGTTTGCAAGAGCTTCTTTGCGCTTAAGACGGAGCTGCACAAAAGCAAAGGTAATAACGGTAGGAATAATCGCAAGGGTTCTTGTGAGCTTTACCATTGTGGCAAAATCACCTGCGCCTTCTGAGAAGGCATAGCCGGTCGCAACAACGGAAGATGTATCGTTGACCGCCGTTCCCGCCCAAATACCGAATGCTTGGTCGGTCATCCCCATTGCTTGTCCCATAATGGGAAACAATACGATCATTGCCATATCGAACAGAAAG
>JAZSJA010000077.1:0-17781 GCA_045534095.1 Acutalibacteraceae bacterium
AAAATTAAATTCAATTATTTTATAAAATATGGTATTTATGCGGAAAAATCAATATTAAAATCAAATTTGTACGAAACCTTTTGCGGTATGTCGTAAACGCCATACCCTACAAATCACACTCACCATTCCTACGTTCAAATAACAATTTACCGCTTACTCTCCGGCTGCGGAACGAGATTTTGCTGTTCATACAAAACCTGTTCGGATAAAAATTATCTGACTGATATATTTATAAACATAAAATCTGCAACGAAAGTGTTTTTCGCACTTTTATTGCAGATTTTCTGTTTTTTTATTCTTATTTAAAGGGATTAAATGAATTTTGTTTTTTACAGATCCTTTTAATCGATTAGTGTAATTAGAATATATCTCTTATATCGGTATATCCTTCGGCCTCTAAAAGCTCTTTTTGACGCTTTGCGTTTTTGTTTCTCTTTGCAATCAGAACTCTGGCTCCATCGGCTCTAAGCTTTGCGGCAGTTTCAAAAACCTCTTTTGTGGTATCTGCAGAAGCTTTTTTATCCACCAAAAATGCAATGCTTTCGCCCTGGGTAGGTACTTCAAAGCCTCTATCCTTTAAAATGGTAATTATACGCTCAAAACCAATGGAAAATCCGCAAGCGGGGGTGGGGTTAGCACCAAATTTACCAATCATTTCATCATATCTGCCACCGCCGGCAACAGATGAATTAAGTTCTACCATTTCAATTTCAAAAATTGTGCCGGTGTAGTAACCCATACCGCGAACCAAAGTGGGGTCAAATTCAAGCTTGAATTTGTTGCCGAGGGAGGATGAAACGTTAGAAATAAGATTATCAATGCCCTGGGCTACTGATATATCTAAATGGTCGGTAAGACCTGCACAAAGCTCGCTACAGCTTTTACCCTCGCGATTTAAGAACATAGCAAGGTAATTATCAACGTCTTTTTCTTCAAATCCGTTTGCAACAAGCTCTGCTTTAACACCGTCAGCACCTATTTTATCTAATTTATCAAGTGAAATATAAACAGAAGAAAGTCTGTCCTCGGGCATATTGCAGCTGCTGGCCATAGCCTTTAAAATGCGGCGGTCGTTAACTCTTACCCTGAAGCCCTCAAAGCCAAGTTTTAAAAGTAGGGTAGAGGTTGCTGAAATAAGCTCGGTTTCGGCAAGCATGGAATCATCGCCCAATATATCAATATCACATTGAGTGAACTGACGGAAACGACCCTTTTGGGGACGGTCTGCACGGAAAACATTGCCAATTTGAAGTGCCTTGAAGGGGGTAAAAAGCTGCTCGGCGTTGTTGGCATAATAACGAGCAAGTGGCAAGGTTAAATCATAACGAAGACCGCTGTCAACCAAATCTAAATCGTTTTTTGCCGATTCAATATTAAGTTTGTCACCGCGTTTTAAAATTTTAAAAATAAGTTTTTCGTTTTCTCCGCCCTGCTTGCTTTGAAGATTTTCAATGTGCTCTACAAGGGGAGTTTCAATTTGTGAAAAACCAAATTTTGAGTAGGTTTCTTTAATAACGGAAATAACGTATTCTCTAAGTCTCATATCTGAGGGTAAAAAGTCGTTCATTCCCTTAACAGGTGTTTTAATAAAAGCCAAAATAATGCGCTCCTTTTATACTTTTTATCAAATAAATATTATAATATATACCTTGATAAAATGCAAGTAAAAGCGGCAATAAAACTCCAAATTATTCATTTTTTGGTTGATTTTATTAAAAATACCGCCACATTATCTTAAAATAAGGGGTTTTGTTAGCAAAAATACTTGCTTTTTTATTGCATAAGCGGTATAATATTTAAGAAAAATTCATAAATTATTATATCTTGTCCCGGAGGTTTCTATGACAGAGATAATTTCTATAAAATTTAAAAAAGATGGTCGAGTGTATTATTTTGACCCCGACGGAAAACTTTTTCACGATGGTGATAGAGTAATTGTTGAAACGTCAAAAGGTATTGAGTGCGGTATAGCAACAGGCGAAAACCGTAACATTCCCGATAATCAAATCGTAGCCCCCTTAAAAAAGGTTATTCGTCCCGCTACAGCAGATGATTTAAAGCGTGTTGAAGATAATCAAAAAAAGGCACTTTTGGCCTTTGATTATTGCGAGGAGCAAATTGCAAAGCTTGGTCTTGATATGAAGCTTATTGATACCGAAATTTCTTTTGATTCAGGCAAAATGCTTTTCTATTTCACCTCAGATGGCAGAGTAGATTTCCGTGAGCTTGTAAAAATTCTTGCCGCAAACTATAAAACAAGAATCGAACTCAGGCAGATTGGCGTGCGTGATGAGGCAAAGCTTTTAGGCGGCCTTGGTATATGCGGTCAACCCTTTTGTTGCAGTAGATTTTTAGATAATTTCCAACCCGTTTCCATAAAAATGGCTAAAGAGCAGGGGCTTTCGCTTAACCCTGTTAAAATTTCAGGCAGTTGCGGCAGACTTATGTGTTGTCTTAAATATGAGCAGGACGCTTATGAGTATCTTAATTCCATTACACCGCAACCCGGTTCTATTGTAAATACGCCCGATGGCGAGGGAATCGTTCACGATGTTAATTTACTTACGGGTATGCTTTTGGTTAAAATGGGCGAAGATAATGCCGTTATTCAAAAAATCCATAAAGATAAAGTAAAGGTTATTCGTGCCTATCGTCCAAAGGGTAAAAAAGTCGCGAATGTAGATGAAAATTCCGATAAAAATTCGGAAGAACAAAAAAATTAGTTAATTTTGTAAAAATCACTTGAAAATTCTGATTTATATGTTAGAATATATATATTGAATATGTGGAGGTGTTTTCAAATGGCATATGTAATTTCTGAAGAGTGCATCAGCTGCGGCGCTTGTGCTGCAGGTTGTCCTTGTGAGGCTATCGCTGAAGGCGCAGAGCGTTACGAAATCGACGCTGACAAATGCGTAGATTGCGGTGCTTGTGCTTCACAGTGTCCCGTAGAGGCTATTAAAGAGGGCTAATATTTAAGCGGCTTAATGCCGTAAACTAAGAGCCGCTTTTTGCGGCTCTTTTTATCAGTTTAAAAGGTTAAAATTTTAACATAAAAGGAGTTCATAAAAATGGATAAAAAAGTTATGGTAGAGGTTTCTGCACGTCACATTCACTTGAGCCAAGAGCATTTAGAGGTTCTTTTTGGTAAAGGCTATGAGCTTACCCCTAAAAAGGATCTTTCTCAGCCCGGTCAGTTTGCTTGCGAGGAGAGAGTTAAGGTTGTAGGTGCCAAGAAGGAACTTGCAGGCGTTTCAATCCTCGGCCCCGTTCGTCCTGATACTCAGGTAGAGCTTTCTTTAACCGACGCTCGTTCAATCGGTGTAGCTGCACCCGTTCGCGAGTCTGGTGACGTTAAGGGTAGCGGTAGTTGTAAACTTGTTGGTCCTTGCGGTGAGGTAGAGCTTGAGTATGGCGTTATCTCTGCAAAACGTCACATCCATTTTACCCCTGAGGATGGCGAAAAGTTCGGCGTTACCGATAATCAAAACGTAAAGGTTAAGGTTGAGTCTGAGGGCAGAAGTCTTATTTTCGATGACGTTGTTGTTCGTATAAGCCCCAAATACGCCGCAGCAATGCATATCGATACCGATGAGTCTAATGCAGCCGGTATTGCAGGTGCAGTAGACGGCATCATTATTACCGACTAATGCAAAAAAACTTAGGGCTATATATACATATTCCTTTTTGTATTCGCAAGTGTGCCTATTGTGATTTTTATTCATTACCAATAGATGATAACCTTGCCAGTGCCTATACAAATAAAATAATAAGCGAACTTAATCGGTGGGGCGACATTTTAAAGTGTCCTCCCGCCGATACTTTATATTTTGGCGGAGGTACTCCAACTCTGCTTAAAACAGAACAAATTCTAGCGATAATAGATAAATCTAAAGAATTATTTTCGCTTAAAAATGCTGAGATTACGCTTGAGGCAAACCCCACCGAAAACTTAGAGGAATACTTTTATAGGGTAGCACAAGGTGGCGTAAACCGTTTATCTATTGGTCTGCAGTCGGCAAATGAAAATGAACTTGAAATGCTTTCACGCAGGCACACCGTAGCTGACGTTGTTCGCTGTGTTGCTAATGCGAGAAATGCCGGAATAAAAAACCTTTCCCTCGATATAATGCTTGGAATTCCCGGGCAGACTAAAGAGAGTCTTAAAAAAACGGTTGATTTTGTTGTGTCAGAAGAGCCCGAGCACGTTTCTGCATACCTTTTAAGCCTTGAGAAGGGCACGCCTCTATATAAAAAAAGGAATACCCTCAATATACCGGATGATGATGAAGCAGGGGAGCTTTATCTCTATGCAATAGAGCTTTTAAAATCGGCGGGATACCAAAGGTATGAGATTTCTAATTTTGCTAAAAATAACAAGGTCTCCAAGCATAACACAAAGTATTGGATTGGAGATAATTATTTAGGCCTTGGCCCTGCTGCACATTCTTTTATAGATGGAAAGCGTTTTTATTATGATAGAGATATTAACGCTTATTTAAATAAACCTACCGAGATTTTTGATGGCGAGGGCGGTACGGCTGAGGAAATACTTATGCTTAAATTAAGGCTTAGCAGTGGCCTTGATTTAACTGAATTTATGGGTGAGTTCTCTTATGAAGTTGATGAGATTAAAATAAATCGAATTTTAAAAAAAGCAGAGTTTTTTGCAAAGGCGGGGCTTGTTACAGTAAATGGTATGAATATTTCCCTTACTGATAAAGGCGCTCTTGTCTCAAACACCATAATAACTAATTTTGCTGAACTTTTGTAAAATAAAAAAATCAGCTATACTTAAAATTAAGCATAACCGATTTTAAAGAGATTGATTACTTAGGATTTTTTCAGCTTCTTTTGCGATTTTTTTCAGACTACTTAAAATGTCTTTAGGAACAGAACTACCTGAACGGCATACACCAAGCAGTTCATCGCAAGTAACCTCATAGTAATCTGAGAGTTTTATTAAGAAGTCTAAACCACATTCGCGAATACCTTTTTCATAGTGCGACAATAAAGCTTGTGAAATTCCAAGATCTATTGCGGCTTGTTTTTGTGAAATACCTTTAGATTTTCTTAAATTAGAAATAATTTTAGGAAATTCACAGTTCATTTGTTCACCTACTTTTCATTTTATTCGCAAGTAATGACATTATAATACATTTTGCGTCAATTGTAAATAGCAAAAATATACAAATTGTAAACCCTATTTTTGGTAAGGAGGATACAAAATGCGTACCTATAAACTGCATTTAATAAGGCATGGAATGACCGAAGGCAACGAAAATGGCCAATATATTGGGCATACTGATTTAAAAATTACTACTAATGGTATAATTGAGCTTGAAAAGCTACGCGACGACGGTGTTTACCCCAAATGTGACCTGGTTTTTTCAAGTCCTCTCTCCAGAGCGGTGGATACTGCAAAAATTATTTATCCTGATAAAGAGGTACTAATCAACCACAATTTCAAGGAGATAAATTTCGGTGAGTTTGAAGGAAAAACTCCCGAAGATTTAAAAGATAGAAAAGATTATGCCGAGTGGCTTTCGGGCACACTTCCCGCCGCACCGGGGGGAGAATCGGCGGTAGAATTTGCAACCAGACTTTGTACAGGTGTGGGTGAGGTTGTAAGGTATATGATGGATAAGGATTGTTATTCATCAGCTATTGTAATGCACGGAGGTGCGATTATGACACTTCTGGCGGTAGCAGCTCTTCCCAGAATGAAAATGTCAGAGTGGGCCTGCGGTAATGGTAGAGGATATACCATAAGCATAACCCCATCACTGTATCAGCGTAGTGGTATTTTAGAGGTAGTGGGGGAAATTCCTAAAGATGGAGCCCGCATTATCAATGGTAAACAAAAAGACATTATGAAATAATAATCAGGAGGGTATATGGTTATGTTTTGTATGAAATGCGGTAAAAAAATAGAGGAGGACTTTGTTTTCTGCCCATACTGCGGAGTAAATATAAAATCCGGAAATAATATGGTTGATAACAAAGCAGATTTTGAGATTGTAGCGGGTGTTTTGAAAAAATACAAAGGCTCGGATTTAGATGTAGTAATCCCGGACGGTGTAATTGAAATTGAACAATTTGTTTTCTACGGTATGAAACATCTGCGTAGCGTTAAAATGCCAAATTCGGTTAAAAAGCTTGACTATGATTTGTTTAACAATTGCGAAGGGCTCACTAAGGTGGAATTATCGCAAAATATTGAGGTAATTCCCGGAGAGGCATTTAAAAACTGCAAAAGTCTTTCGGAAATTACTATTCCGGAAGGTGTAACGGAGATAAAATATGGAGCTTTTGAAAATTGTACAAGTCTTAAATTTGTTGAAATACCCCAAAGCGTAAATACCATATCTCATAGTGTATTCTTAGGATGCACCGCTTTGGAGAAGGTTATCCTTAGCGAGGGAATTTGCGAGATACCTATGTATATGTTCAAAAATTGCACATCCTTAACGGATGTAGTTATTCCATCTAGTGTGAAATCGGTTGGGATGACTCCCTTTGTGAAATGCACAAATCTTATAAACGTTGTGATGGCAGAGTCACAGGTTCCCATATTATATGATGCTTTGAGCGAAACACCATGGTACGCAGCACGATATCAGCAAAAATTAGCACAGAAGCGTTGCCCACGTTGTGATATTGAACTTTCTGCGTTTAAGAAATGCAAAAATTGTGGAAAGAAATTCTCGTAATAACAATCAAGCGACAGTTTTAAACCAGATAAAAAATTTACCCAATTGACAAAAAAGGGCTATAAAAAAACAAAATTTATTAAATCCCTTTAAATAAGAAATAAAAATGGAAAATCTGCAATAAAAGTGTAAAGCACTTTCGTTGCAGATTTTATGTTTATATATTTAATTCGAACAGGTTTTATGCGGATGGCTAAATCTCGTTCCGCAGCCGGAAGGATATAGATAGATTGTAGTTTGAACGTAGGAATGGTGGGTGTAATTTGTAGGGTATGGCGTTTACGACATACCGGAAAAGGTTAGAAATAAACGGGGCGTCGAAAATCGCCGCCCCCTACAATTTTCACCCAACATTCGCACGATAAATAACAATTTATTCAAACCTAAAAAAACAAAACCACCCCTAAGAGCCGTACAATTAAGGACAGTGGAAAACAACTTATCCCCACCGAGAAAATCGGTGGGGTTTTTAACTATTGAATGATATTAATTTTTATGTTATAATTATTAAACAAAGGAGAGAAAATATTTTTCCTTGATTGGAGTAGGATTATGATTGTTTCATTTGATTTAGACGATACTATTTTTGTATCTCCGGATAAATGCAAAACTGAAAAACAGTTGGTTTTTCCATTGAATAAGATATACAAAGAAAGATTGCGCTTTGGAACAAAATATTTATTTCAACAGTTGCACGAGAAAAATATTGAAACCTGGATATACACGACATCTTTTAGAACAGAAAAGTATATTCGTAGACTGCTAAGGTGTTATGGTATAAAAGTTTCACAAATAGTTAATGGAGAGCGGCATTTAAAACAAGTACAAAGAGATAAAAAAGAACCTATGCCTTCAAAATATCCTTCAAGATACCGAATAGATTTGCACATTGATGATGATATATCTGTTGCTCAAAATGGTAAATTATATGGCTTTAAAGTACTTATTATAAATATTCAAGATGAAGAATGGATATCAAAAATTCTACAAAAAGTAGAAGAAATTGCGAAAAAGGTGTGAGCAAGGTTAAGGGTTTTAGGTTCTCCTAAAAAGCGGAAAATGTGATATACATTTTCCCTGCTTGTTACGGTGTGAGACAAAAGTAAAAGATGCACGAAATTTTCGTGCATCTTTTTTACTGTCCTTTAGAGTACGTCCCCTAGGGGTGGCTTTGTTTATCTTATTTACTAAAGCAACTCTTTTCTGAGTTCTTCGCCTGATTTAGGGCTTAAATATGCGGGGGGGATATCCAAAACGGTTTTACAACCGCTAACTCCCTCTTTGCTCATTTTATATGCGGCTCTGGCATAAGCAACCAAAACGCTTGATGTGAATTCAGGGTTTGAATCAAGTTTTAAGCTATACTCAATAATGTGGTTATGCTCTTTATTAAAGCCTGTTTTACCGCTTCTTATAACAAATCCACCATGGGGAATACCGCTATGGTCACGGTCTAATTCCTCTTTTGTGATAAAATGAACTATGGTGTCATAATCGGCAAAATAGTTGGGCATTTCTTTTATTTCTTTTTCGATTTTCTCTTTATCTGCACCCTCTGCAGCTACGACAAAGCACTCTCTGATGTGCTTCTGGCGAGTGGTAAGCTCGGGCTCGTTACCGCTGCGAACGGCGTCTAAAGCCTCATCAACGGGAATGGTGTATTGCTTAGCATCAAGAACACCCTCAACTCTGCGAATTGCGTCGGAATGGCCTTGACTTACGCCTTTGCCCCAGAATGTATAATCCTTGCCCTCGCTGAGTACCGCACCGCCGTAAAGACGGTTGAGTGAGAAAAGTCCCGGATCCCAACCTACTGATATAATACCAACCTTGCCTGATTCTTTTGCGGAGGCATCAACTGCTGCAAAATGCTCGGGAATTTTTGCGTGGGTATCAAAACTATCTATAACGTTAAAAAGTTTTACGGTTTCGGGGGTTTGGGTGGGCAGGTCTGTCGCACTACCGCCACAAAGAATCATAACGTCGATTTTATCGGTTAAATCTTTAGCATCGGCAATGTTAAAAACGGGTACACCCTCGGTTCTGATTTTAAGGGTTGATGGGTCACGGCGAGTAAATACTGCCGCTAAAGACATATCAGGGTTTTGACGAATAGCCGCCTCAACACCTCTACCCAAATTTCCATAACCAAAAATACCTATACGAATTGTCATTTTTAAAGCACTTCCTTTAAGAAGATTGTTTGTTTTTTAGATTTTTAAAAGCAAAGCCACAAAAGGCATTGATGCTACTGAAAGCAGAGTGGTTATTGCCACGAGCTTGCCTGCATAAACTCCGTCACAGTCATAAAGCTCGGCAAAAATGGTGGTTAGTGCCGCTGCGGGAGTGGAGCATAGAATTAAAACTATTGCCATAACGTCATTTGTGATTAGTCCAAAAACAAAGCACAAACGCATTATCGCCCACATAATAGCGGGTAAAATTAAAAGTCTTAGTGCAATAAAGGGGTATAAATATTTATCTTTAAAAATTCCTTTAAAATCAATATCGGCAAGTTTTACACCAATAACCAACATAGATGCGGGAGCAACCATATTTTTAAGTACGGTTATAATGTTGTAAATAAGATTTACGGCTTGACCTGTAAAATCATTGGATTTAATGGTTTCTTGAATCCAAGTGCCACCACCTGTAAGAAAAATCACAAGGCCGATTGCAATGGGTATAACGGCTGGATTTATAAATATTTTTTTAACCGAGATGTAATTTTTGTCGTTTGTATAAATAAGTCGGCCAAGGGAATATGCAAAAACGTTAAACCATACCACGTAAACTGTTGCATATATTACGTATTCGTCGCCAAAAACGTCACTTATAACGGGGATTCCCATATATCCCGCGTTGGAAAACATAACTCCAAAACGAAGCACCTTGCGTAGCCTTTCGGGAGCTTTTTTAAACAGCATCATTGCAAGACCGTAAAAAAGCAGATGGGCTAAAAGTCCATAAACAAAAACATAGCCAATTCCCTTTAGCGTTTTAAAATTAAATTTTACCATAAACCCGTGAATAATCATTGCAACCTGTGCAACGTAAAGGGTTACCACCGAAAGGGCTTTTGTAAAGCCGTCATCGGCAAGCTTGGTTTTGCGAAGAATAAAGCCGGGTATCATATAACAAAACAATGTGAATACCGCAATAAAAAGCAGAGAAACGTTAACCATATTTCCTCCAATTAAAAAAGATATAAACATTATACATCATTATTTTGCCCATTTCAAGAAAAAATGGGTTGCCGGATATAAAAATTTAAAGATTGATTGGGTATGATTTATGTAAAAATAGCATAAATTTTAAATAAAATATTAAAAAATTAAAAAAGTTTAAAAAAGGGTTGATTTTTTGGTAATAAATGGCTAAAATAGTTATTAGCACTCGAAGAGCGCGAGTGCTAATTTTTAAAAATTAAAGTTTAATAATCTTTATGGAGGTTTTTATTATGACTATTAAACCCTTGGCAGACCGTGTTGTTTTAAAATCGGTAGCTGCTGAAGAAACTACAAAAAGTGGTATTATTTTAACTACCGCCGCACAGGAAAAGCCACAAATGGCAGAGGTTATTGCCGTTGGTCCCGGTGGAATCGTGGATGGCAATGAGGTTAAAATGTACGTAAAGGTTGGCGATAAGGTAATCACCAGCAAATATTCGGGAACCGAGGTTAAACTCGACGGTGAGGAATATTCTATTGTTCGTCAGTCCGATATTCTTGCAACTATTGAATAATTTTTAAAGAGGTAATTTATTATGGCAAAACAAATTGTTTTTAGTGAAGATGCCCGCAAGGCTTTGCAGTCGGGTATTGACCAACTTGCAAATGCAGTTAAGGTAACTTTAGGTCCTAAAGGCCGCAACGTAGTTCTTGATAAAAAATTTGGCGCACCCCTTATCACAAACGACGGTGTTACCATTGCAAAGGAAATTGAGCTTGATGATCCTTTTGAGAATATGGGTGCACAGCTTGTAAAAGAGGTTGCTACCAAAACTAACGACGCCGCAGGTGACGGTACTACAACCGCTACCGTTTTGGCACAGGCGTTAATCTGCGAGGGTATGAAAAACGTTGCCGCAGGTGCAAATCCCATGGTTGTTAAAAAGGGTATTGCAAAGGCAGTAGATACCGCAGTTAAAACCGTTGTAGGCAACTCCAAAAAGGTTAGCGGTAGCGAGGATATCGCTCGTGTTGCTACCGTTTCCGCAGGTGATGAGGTTATTGGTAGCCTAATCGCCGAGGCTATGGATAAGGTTTCTGCCGACGGCGTTATCACCGTTGAGGAGTCCAAAACTGCCGATACCTATATTGAGGTTGTTGAGGGTATGCAGTTTGATCGTGGCTATATTACCCCTTATATGGCTACCGATACAGATAAAATGGAAGCAATTATTGATGATGCTCTCATTTTAATCACCGATAAAAAGATTTCAAATATCCAAGAGATTTTACCCCTCTTAGAGCAGATCATTCAGGCAGGTAAAAAGCTTGTTATCATTGCAGAGGATATTGAGGGTGAAGCTCTTTCTACCCTTATTGTGAATAAACTCCGTGGCACCTTTGTTTGCGTTGGCGTTAAGGCTCCCGGATTTGGTGACAGAAGAAAAGAAATGCTCCGCGACATCGCTATTTTAACAGGTGGCGAGGTTATCACCGAGGAACTCGGCTTAGAGCTTAAAGATACCACTTTGGCACAGCTTGGTCGTGCAGGTCAGGTTAAGGTTGGTAAGGAAAATACCATCATTGTTGACGGCGCAGGCGATAAAAACGAAATTGCCGCAAGAATTGGTCAAATTAAGAGTCAGATTGAAACTACCACCTCTGATTTTGATAGAGAAAAACTTCAAGAGCGTCTTGCAAAGCTTTCCGGTGGTGTTGCAGTTCTCAAGGTTGGTGCCGCTACCGAGATCGAAATGAAAGAAAAGAAACTCAGAATTGAAGATGCACTTTCTGCTACTAAGGCCGCCGTTGAGGAGGGTATTGTTGCAGGTGGTGGCGTTGCTTTGGTTAGCACAGTTAACGCAGTTAAAGAGCTTTTGGATTCTACTAACGGTGACGAGAAAACAGGTGTGTCCATAGTTCTTAAAGCACTTGAGGCACCTATCCGCCAAATTGCTACCAATGCAGGTCTTGAGGGTTCTGTAATCGTAGATAAAATCGTTACCTCCGGCAAGGCTAACTATGGCTTTGATTTCTACAACGAGGAGTTTGTAGATATGCTTGAAGCAGGTATCGTAGACCCCACAAAGGTTACTCGTTCTGCCCTTCAAAACGCCGCATCGGTTGCTTCTATGGTTCTCACTACCGAGAGTCTTGTTGCCGATAAAAAGGAAGATGCCTTAGCCGCTAATGCTGCTGCCGCTGCCGCTGCTGCAGGTGCAGGCGGAATGTACTAATAACAAGAAAATTAGTACTCTCAATTTAAATATGTAAACTAATGCCCCGTTTTGTAGCCTAATGGTTATCAAAACGGGGCGTTTTAAAGAATTTGATTAAATAAACAATTGCTTTTTTGGGCAGCAAGTGATAAACTTTAAGTATGTAAGGAGAGATGTTTATGAAATTAAGTGAACTTCATTTGCGAGATCCGTATATATTGCCTTTTTTTGGCAAATATTATTTGGTTTTTTCTCCCGGCAATTGCGCATGGGAGGGGAGTGACGGTTTTTACGTAATCTCGTCCAAAGACCTTGAGGAATGGAGCGAGCCGGTTAAGGTTTTCACCCCACCCGAGGGTTTTTGGGCTAACGATAATTTTTGGGCACCTGAAATGCATTATTATAAAGGAGCCTTTTATATCTTTGCTACCTTTGGTGCAAAGGCGGGTCACAAACGAGTTGTACAGGTTTTAAAAGCCAATCATCCCGAAGGTCCCTTTGCGGTGTGGAGCGAACCTCTTACTCCTTCCTATTTAAATTGTATCGATGGTACCCTTTATGTAGAGGATAATGCTCCTTATTTGGTGTATAGCCGTGAGGTTTTGGATTCGCCTGATAGAATTGGCTCTATTTGGTACGTGCAATTATCAGATGATTTAAAAACACCTGTGGGCGAGCCTAAGCTTTTGTTTAGAGGAACCGCACCTAAATGGAGCGAGAAAAAATGGGAATACGTTAAGGATGATCCTCTTACCGCCTGGGTTGCCGAGGGGCCGTTTTTTCATAAAACCGAGGACGGCAAGCTTTTAATGCTCTGGGCGTCACATAGCGGTCCCGGAAATTACGTTGAAGCCGTTGCCTACTCTGAAACAGGTTCTCTTTTTGGGGATTGGAAGCAGTGTGAAACACTTTTAGTGGATACAAATGGTGGCCACGGAATGTTGTTTACAGGCTATGATTTTAAACTCAGATTTACCATGCACTCACCAAATTTGCCCTTTGGTGAAGAAAGAGCTGTGATTTACAAGGTGGAACAAATACCCGAAGAGCCGTTTTTGAAACTTGTTTAAAGCGTTTTTATTGCAGAGGCGGAACATAACTATAATAATGATCAAATCTTATTCGTAAAAAAATGTTGACAAATTATAATTTTTGAGTATAATAATTATGAAGACCCATCCTTTTTGGAAAGCCTTTCAGGGAATATGCGTCGGCGACTGTGAGCGTGTTAAGGCGAGTAGTAGGAATGGCAACACTTCAGCGATTATATTAAAATTAAATACCTAAAGTGGGTGTGCTTTTTGCATACCAATACGGGTGGCACCGCGGGTTAATAAATTTATTTGCTCGTCCCGGGAATAGTTATAGTATTCCCGGGACTTTTTGTTTTTTCTACAAATGTTCTTTTTTGATTTTACATTGCCAAAAAGTTTAATATACAGCAGTATATCTGCACTTTTTGGCTTCCTAAAATACAAAAAATTCCTATTTGTAGGTTGTTTAATGGAAAATTAGGAGGTTTTTAAATGTACAGAACTCTATTTTGTAACGATATTCGTGATGAGCATATCGGCAAAACTGTTCAGCTTGCAGGCTGGGTAGATGCCTTGCGTGATCACGGTGGCGTTATATTCATTGATTTGCGTGACTATACCGGCGTTACACAGGTTGTTGTTCACAACGAGGAATTCCTTAAAAATGTTAATCGTGAAACCGTAATTTCGGTTACAGGTAAGGTAGAAAAGCGTGATGAGGAAACAGTAAATGCTAAAATTGCAACAGGTGCAGTTGAGCTTGTTGCCGATAAGCTTGAAGTTTTAGGTAAAAGCTATAATATGTTGCCTTTTGAGGTTAGAGCATCACGTAGCAGTAAGGATGAGCTTCGCCTTAAATACCGTTACCTTGATTTGCGTAACCCCAAAAACCATGAAAATCTTGTTATACGTTCCAAAATCATTCGCCATTTGCGTAATAAAATGGAGGGTAAGGGATTTTTGGATATGCAAACTCCAATACTTACCGCATCCTCTCCCGAGGGTGCACGTGACTTCCTTGTGCCCAGCCGTAAGCATCCCGGTAAATTCTATGCTTTACCTCAGGCACCTCAGCAGTTTAAACAGCTTTTAATGGTTTCAGGATTTGATAGATATTTTCAGGTTGCACCCTGCTTCCGTGACGAGGATGCCCGTGCAGATCGTTCACCAGGTGAGTTTTATCAGCTTGACTTTGAAATGGCTTTCGCCACTCAAGAAGAGGTTTTGGATGTTTGTGAGGACTTGGTTTATGATACCTTTAAAACCTTCTCTGATAAGAAAATCACCCCCACACCATTCCGTCGCATAACCTACGCAGAGGCAATGATGAAATACGGCTCAGATAAACCTGACCTTCGCAACCCCCTCATCATTTGCGACCTTACTGATTTCTTTGCAGACGTTAATTTCCCCGCATTTAGAGGCAAACCCGTTCGCGGTATTGTTGCTAATTGCCAGGGTAAATCTAATAAATTCTTTGAGGATTCTTTAAAATTCGCAACCTCTTCTGAGGTTGGACTTGGCGGTCTTGGTTATATTACCCTTAAAGAGGGTGTGTTCTTAGGCCCCATCGCTAAATTCTTAACCGATGAGAAAAAGGCAGAAATCACTGAACTCACAGGCGTTAAAGAGGGCGAAACCTTGTTCTTTATCTGCGACGATAAGAAAAACGACGCAGAGAAAAAAGCAGGTCATATTCGTTCTTGGCTTGCAAGAAAAGAGCAACTTGACCTTATTCGAGACGATGCTTTTGAATTCTGCTTCATTGTTGATTTCCCAATGTATGAAATAGATGAGGAAACAGGGGATACCATCTTTACTCATAACCCATTCTCAATGCCTCAGGGCGGTATGGAAGCGCTTATGGGCGACGACCCAACTCAGGTGCTTGCATATCAGTATGACCTTGTTTGTAATGGCATCGAGCTTGCATCAGGTGCTGTTAGAAACCATGATATAGATATTATGAAAAAGGCATTTGAAATTGCAGGTTATTCTGAGGATGAGCTTAAATCTCGGTTTAACGCTCTTTATACCGCATTCCAGTATGGTGCACCACCTCACGCAGGTATGGCACCCGGTATCGACCGTATGGTAATGCTCCTTACCGATGAGGAAAAAATCCTTGATGTTATTGCCTTCCCATTAAACGGTAACGCACAAGACTTGTTGCTTGGCGCCCCAAGCGAGGTTACAAATCAACAGTTAGAGGACGTTCATTTGCTTGGCAATAATAGTGCCCTTGCCACTCGTGCGGCGGCTATGGGCGGAAATAAGAGAAGCGGCGATAAGCGTTCAACCTTCTCTAACGCACAGCAACTCAATCAGCTTGAACTTACCGAAAGCGAAGAAAAGGTTATGAACTCCATCTTTGCCAAGATGAGCGAAAGCGAAGCAAAGCTTAAAGATATTGATACCGAAAATACCGAAGAAATGATTTACGTTATGCCTATGACCAACGTGCTCCGTGAGGATGAACGCAAGCAACCTTTCACAAGAGAAAGTCTGCTTGAGGGTGCACCCGAACGCAGTGATGACAGTTGGCAGGTACCACGACTTGTAAAGTAAGGGGAGGTGCTTTTTATGAAATATTATGCAACAAAAATCTCTGATAAGGGCAATATTGCCGTTGATGATACTATTCTTGTAAAGGGAGAACAAACCGCCGCAGGTTCTCGTATATTAGAGGGTTTTAAACCTCTCTTTAGTGCCGAGGCAGTAACAAGACTTGAGGAAAAGGGCTATACGGTTTCGGGCAAAACCAACGTTGGCGAATTTGCACTTGACCTTGTTGGCGAGTTTTCCTATTACGGTGAGGCAGAGGATACCTTAAAAGGTGCCGCCGCAGAGCTTGTTAAATCAGGTGAGGTAGAAGCCGCACTTGGAGTGGACGTGAACGGAAGCACAAGGCGTGCCGCCGCCCTTTCAGGTGTAGATTTCTTAAAACCCACCTATGGTACTGTTTCGCGTTACGGAATTGTATCCACCGCATCTTCAGGCGAGCAGTTGGGTGTATATGCAGCAAATACTGCAAAAATCAAAGAGGTTATGGACGTAATTGCCGGCTATGATGAAAAGGATGGAACAAGCCTTAAAAAAGAGCTTGAGTATACTGATGCAGCCGAGATAAAAGGTAAAAAGGTTTGCGTTATTAAGGAGCTTTTAGAAAAAGCCGATGATGAAACCAAAGCACTGATAAAGGCTTATGCCGAAAAGCTTAGTAAAAACGGCGTAGAGGTGGAAGAGGTTTCTTTTGACCTTTGTGATGAGGCAAACACCGCTTGGCAAATTCTTTATTCTGCCGAAATCTGTAATAACGTTTCCCGTTATGATGGTGTTAAATATGGTCATCGTGCAGAAAATTACAAAAATATCGATGAGTTATACGTTAATTCCAGAACAGAAGGCTTTAATTTCCTTACAAAGGCAGTTATTCTTTACGGTTCTGACGTCCTTTCAAAAAATCGCTATGATGATTGTTATGGCAAATCTCTTAAAGTTCGTCGCGTAGTAGCCGAGAAATTTGAAGCTCTTATGAAAAAATATGATGCGGTTCTTGCTCCCGCTTGCAGCAAAACCGAATTTAAGGCATATAACATTGATGATGCCTTTGTAAAGGTGTTTGGTGAGGGCGTGTTTACCGCTGTTCCTAACCTTGTTGGCACCCCTGCTTTGGTTAGCGGTGGTGTTCAGTTAATGGGATGGCACTTTAATGAAAGTACGCTTCTCAGTCTTGCAGGTAGCGTGGAAAGGATGGGTGAATAATTATGAATTATGAGCTTGTTATTGGTCTTGAAACTCACGTAGAGCTTAGCACAGAATCTAAAATTTTCTGTTCTTGTGGTGGTCATTCTTCACCCAAAGAGCCTAACGATTGTGTATGCCCTGCTTGTAGCGGTATGCCCGGTATGCTCCCTGTAATGAACAAGCGTGTTGTGGAACTTGCAGTTACCGCAGGTTTAATGCTTAACTGTGAAATCAGCAGATACACAACCTTTGATAAGAAAAATTACTATTATCCTGACCTTCCTTGTGCTTATCAGATTACTCAACTCAATCATCCCATTTGCACCAACGGCTTGGTACCTCTTAAAACCTCTGCAGGTGCGAGAGAGATCAGAATTAAGCAGATTCATATGGAAGAGGATGCAGGTAAGCTTGTCCATGAGGGTAAATTTTCCTTTGTTGACTTCAACCGTACAAGCGTGCCCCTTATTGAGATTGTTACTCAGCCCGATTTCCGCAGTGCGGAGGAGGTTGTAGCTTATCTTACCAAGCTTAAATCTATGTTCCGTTCAGGTGGCATTTCTGAGTGTGAAGAGGGTGCAATGCGTTGTGACGTTAACATTTCAGTTCGTCCCGAGGGTAGTGAGGAATTTGGTGTTCGTACAGAAATTAAGAATATGAGTTCATTCGAAGCCATTGAACGTGCTATAAAATATGAGGCACAACGTCATATGCATGCGCTCGAGTTTGAGACCGAAGAATTAGTTCAAGAAACAAGACGTTTTGACGATGTGAGCGGAAAAACATTCGCTATGCGTAATAAGGAAACAGAGGCAGATTATCGTTATTTCCCCGACGCCAATTTAATGCCGATTGTTATTGATGACGAGTGGTTCGAACAAATCAAGGCAGATAAACC
>JAZSJA010000063.1:0-34080 GCA_045534095.1 Acutalibacteraceae bacterium
CTTTAACAAGGGGCGCTTTGGTTACAGCAAATTTATCATTTTGTGCATACTAATAAAATTCGCTATTTATGCAGGGTTACACTCATTTTGGGTATTTGGAAAATTTGCCTCCCTTGTTAAAGGGAGGGGGACCGCTTGCGGTGGTGGGATTCATTTCCCCCCAAAAATTTGTGCGTTCAAATAACAATTTACCGCTATCTTTCCGGCCACGGGGTAAAGGCTAGGTCAGTTGCACTAACTATGTCGTCATTGGATGAAACGCCACGCGTTAAAAACTATATTATACTCACAATTTATGTGGACGCGGAACGAAACTATGGTGATAATTAAAAACTATGTCGTCATTGGATGAAACGCCACGCGTTTCAAATAACAAAAAAGTCGTTCCCAAAAATGGGAGCGACTTTTTAAGTTTTTTACAACTTTAATTATTTATCTTGTTTATTATGTTTTGTATATTTTTCAATATTGTATCGTGGGCGTTCTTTACTCTCTACGTAAATTTTGCCTACGTACTGTCCAACAATACCGATAGCGGCAAGTTGAACGCCTCCTAAGAACCAAATAGAAATTATAATTGATGCCCAGCCCGGTTCGGAATTTCCTGTAAAGTAAGAAATAAGGGAATAAATTAGTGCGGCAATGGAGCATATAATAATTATAATTCCAAGGGTAGTGATAAGGGAAATGGGCTTAATGCTAAAGGACGTAATGCCGTCAAAGGCGAATTTAAGCATCTTTTTAAGTGGATATTTTGATTCGCCTGCAACTCGTTTGCTACGTTCATAGTAAACCTTTTCGGTTTTAAAGCCAATTAGAGGAACAATTCCCCTAAGGAATAGGTTGCGTTCCTTGTATTCTGAAAGAGCTTCAACGGCACGATGGCTCATAAGCCTGAAATCGGCGTGGTTGTAAACCGACTTAGCACCCATTGCCGACATTAGCTTGTAAAAGCCTTGTGCGGTCACACGTTTAAATGCCGAATCGCTGCTGCGATCACTACGCACTCCGTAAACGATATCTGCACCGTTAAGATAAGCATCTACCATTTTTTCAATTGCATTTACGTCGTCCTGTAAATCGGCGTCAATGGAAACGGTCATATCCGAATCCTCATTAGCCGTTAAAAGACCTGCTAAAAGTGCATTTTGGTGACCAACATTGCCTGAAAGTTTAAGCCCTCTGACAAGGGGATTTCTCTTTGATTCGGCTTCAATAAGCTCCCAAGTTTTATCCTTGCTTCCATCATCTACAAATAGAATGTAGCTGCTTTTGCTAATCTTTTCAGATTTAATCATACCCTCTAACACTTCGGTAAGGCTTTTAACCGAAAAGGGGAAGGCTTCTTCTTCATTGTAGCAGGGTACAACAATTGCTAACGTGTTATTTAAACTCATTTTTATCTGTTCCTTTTAAATTTCCCAGTTTGCGGGGTCTGTGAGGGTGACTGCGGAGAGAGCACCGTCAACTAAAATAAATCTAAGCTCATAATTGTTTATAATATATTTAATGCACTCGGTGTTGTCGGGGATTACAGGTAGGAAGAAGGCATCCTCGTACTCTGCCTCATATTTTTCATAGGCCACAAGCCCTACTGCGTTAATAACGTCATCAGCGGCGTAGACACCGCCAATTGCAAAATCATAGGCCATATCTTTTGCGATAATAACCGATATACCATTTTCCTTGTTGGCTTTTTCGTAACAGAAGTCCATACTTCCGCCAAGCAGCCAAACGTCATTTTCGCCCTCTTGAACACCAAGCTCATAAATCTCGCTACCCTCATCAACGTGATCCATAAAGGTTTCTTTAAGGTCGTCTATATCGGCACCAAGAGCGTAGGGGATTTCAGGAATTTCGCCCTTTTGTGCATAAGATACGATATCAATTGAGTGGGCGAGGGGCTTAACCATTTCTGAGGGAGCTTTTATTATTTCCTCTTTTTTCTCGCTACATCCTGCAAAAGCAAAGCAAATTGCAAAGGCTAAAATAACTGATAAAATTTTTGAGATTTTCATAAAGATTCCTCCAAGGATTTTTTACGGTAATAATTCATAAGACGGTTCATCGGTTTCATTTTGAAACTCAGTAAAGAAATATGCGTTAAAAATTGCTTTTAAAAGTCCACCGCTATAAGAACTGTATTTACCATGTTCTATTATAACGGCAACGGCGATTTCGGGGTTATCAAAGGGGGCAAAGGCAATAAATACTGTGTGGTCGGCACCCTTTGTGGTTTCGGCAGTACCCGTTTTACCACCAACGGTTATTGGGTAATCGGCGAAAACGCGGCTACCTGTACCATCCTCTGTAACAGAGAGCATACCTTGTTTAACCTTATTTATAACGTCTTCATCATATTTAATTGTTTCAACAACCTGGGGTGCGTGTTGTCTGATTACCTTGTCTTGACTGTAGGACATAACCTTATCAATAAGGGTGGTTTTATAACGAACACCCGAGTTTGCTATTGCAGAGGTGTATGTTGCAAGCTGTAAGGGAGTAAAGGCGTTATCGGACTGACCAATAGCAGCCGAGAGGGTGTAACCCTCATACCACTCGGCACGACTCTCAGGACCGGCCAGGATTCCTGCACTTTCGCTAACCTCAACACCGGTTTTAACGCCAAGACCGAGTTTTTTGCAGTAGTCGTTCATTTTGGTGATACCAAGACGTCTGCCCGTTTCAAAGAAGTAATAGTTGCAGGATTTTGAAAGTGCCGGTATTAGAGTTATGCCTCCGTGAAAGTGCATACAGTTTGGTTGATAGTCTTTATAATGACGATAGGTTCTAACACAGGTTATGGTTTCGTCGTGTGTAATAACACCTTCTTGCAAAGCGGCACTGGCAACTGCGGGCTTGAAGGTAGAGCCGGGGGGATAGGCACCTGTAAAGGCACGGTCGAAAAGAGGACGAGTGTCATCTTTAACTAAATCATCGTAATTATTTTGATATTGGTTGTAGGTATAGGTGGGGCAGTTAACTGCCGCTAAAACGCCGCCCGTTTTAACGTTTACTGCTACCGCCGCACCGGCATTTGCTTTTATTTTATCTTTATTAAGCTGTTTTATGGTGTCCATAAGAGCTTTTTGTGCCGAAACTTGAACGTTTTTATCAATGGTGAGTCTTACGGTGTGACCGGGGATAGGTTCTTTTGTAACAACCGAAGATGTTATTCGTCCCTTTGAATCAACGGTGTAGGTTATTTCGCCGTCTGTACCACGCAAATCATCTTCGCAAGCTTTTTCAATACCGCTTCGGCCTACCTTATCATCATAAGAGTAGCCCTTAGCCTTTAATTCTTCCCAATCCTCTGCGTAAATGGGGCTTACGGTGCCTATTATGTGAGGAGCAACCGATGCATTATCGTATTCGCGGAAGGAAGCCACCTCAATAGAAACTCCGTTTTCGCCATAAACGTTGGCGTTTTCGGATATAATGGTCATTATTCTGTCATTTACGTCCTCTGCAAAGGTAAAGGGGACAGAAATGGAAAAGCCTGCACGCTCCATAGTGTAACGTACACCCATTATAAGGCGTTGCTCGGCAATATCTCTATCCTCCAGAGAATATCTTTTAACAAGTGCGTCGAAACAGTTACCCGCCGTTGCATAGTGCGCTAGATTTAACATATCAAGCATACGTTTTTTAGATACTTCAGACGCATCCTTATCAAAATTGTAGGGTGCAGAATCGGCGATGGGAAGATCGTCCTTCCACTCGTGATCCCCCAAAAGCCTTATAAGAGATAAAATAGTATCGTTTATTGTGCTTTTGTTTATAGAAGCATAATTGAAAATTACGTTGTAGCCCTCGCGGTTGGTGGCAATAGGACGTCCATAACAATCAAGAATTTCACCGCGAGATGCCTTTATTGGTGCAGTGATTTTAGATATGCCGTCTGCTTGTTCAAGATAACGTTTGGCGTTTGCGACTTGTATATCAAAGGCTCGTGTGAAGAGGAGAACGAATACAAGCACAGAGCTGATTGCTACCGAAATATATCTGAATTTATCCCGTCTTTGAGCCTTTTTTTCTTCTTTATAAAGTTTACTCTGCAATACGTTCACCTCCAAAGAATTATTGTTCTACTAAATATTTTTTACAAAGCCATCTTGTAAAATAGAAAAAAGGAATAGCGTAAAGGGAGGTATATATAGCCGAAGGAAGATGATACTTAAAAAGCAAATCCACTGCCGAGGTATCACCTGCAAAAAGATCCAGGAAGGTCCATTTTAGCAAAAAGAATATTAAACTTACTAAAAGGCTTACAATAATCACGGCTTTTATGTTTCGGTTCAGGAAAAAATTAAAAGTCAGTCCAACAATAGCCCCTAAAAGCATTAAGGTTATTGTGTTAAAATACTGTGTTCCGTTTGTAACCGTATCTAATGCTATGCCGCATATAAGGCCGGCTATAAAGCCACACCATTCCCTTAAAAAACAGGCTATGATTACAACAGCCGGAAGTAATAAAACAGGAAAGGCGTTACCAACTTTAAGATTAAAAGCCTCTATTCTTTGAATTACAAATAAGCCAAAGCATAAAAGCACCAAGGAATAATACATATGATGGTGATATTTTTCAACGTAGTTAATCATATGTTATTCCCCCGTAGCATTGCCCTGACCGGTAAAGTAGGTTATTACCATTACGTCACGCAGCTCGCTAAAATCAACTATAGGAGTTATTATTCCATATAGGGCGGTGCTATAGGCTTCGTTATGAATGCTATCGATTGTACCAATAACAATGCCTTCGGGGAAAACGCCACCACCTGAGGTAACAATATAATCACCCGACGTAACGCTTGAGCTTCTTAAAAGATTGTTAATGCGAGTTTTACCCTGTTCGGCCAGTTTAAGCTCGCCTGAAACAATGCCTGCGTCACGTGTTCTTCTATCAAGACCGCCACAGCTTATGGCGGAATCTAAAATTGTGGTTACCTTTGAATAAGATGGATTGACCTCGGATATGTATCCAACCAAGCCTCCATCCGTAATAACAGGGTCACGAAGGGCAATACCTTGCAAGCTACCTTTATTTATATTGAAGGAACCGTATGGATCATCGGCGTTGCGAGAAATAAGTGTTGCGGGTTCCATAATATAATCGGTATTTTGTTCTTTAATACCGTAGTATTTTTCATACATTTCATTTTCTTGCTTGGCTTTTTCGTATTCCATAAGGTCAGAGGTCAATTCATTGACTTTATTTTTTAAAGAAAGGTTTTCTTTCATAAGTTCATCGTTGCTTTCAAACTTTTTGAAAAAATCGCTAACCTCATTTGAAATATTATTGAAAAAACCTGTTATAGTAGAAGTTGCTGCCCCTAATATTCCGTTTTGTGGAGAAAAAGCACTTCCGATTATAGAGGCTATTAAGGCTAAAGTTACTACAACACAAGTTATTGTGAGCATTATTTTAAATTTGCGACTTCTAAAGAAAAAACGCAAGGCATTTCACCTCCCTTTAGGATGAATATAACAAATTATCTGTATTTTTTTAGTCTGCGGAATGAATCGTCGTTAAAATCGGTGCGTTCTAATTCCTTTGAGGTGCCTATAACAACGCAGTCCAATGGATTTTCGGCAACAAAAACGGGAATGCCGGTTTCCTCTGACATAAGCTCGTCCAAACCACGAAGCAGGGCACCGCCACCTGTAAGGGTGATTCCGCGGTCAATAATATCTGCAGAAAGTTCAGGAGGAGTTTTTTCCAAGGTTAGGCGAACGGCATCAATTATTTGAGATACGGTATCTGCCATTGCTTCTCTGATTTCTGCGGCGGTGATTATTATGCTTTTGGGAAGGCCATCAACCAAGTTGCGGCCTTTAACCTCCATACTTTCCTCATCTTCATACGGCTTTGCTGAGCCAATGCCGATTTTAATTTCTTCGGCGGTACGCTCACCAATAAGCATATTGTGCATTTTTCTTATATAGTTAATTATAGATTCATCAAGCTTATCACCTGCAACACGTACCGATTGTGCGGTAACAATATCGCCAAGGGATAAAACGGCAACCTCGCTGGTGCCACCGCCGATATCCACAACCATACAACCGCTTGAATCATCAACAGGAAGGCCTGCACCTATTGCGGCTGCTTTAGGCTCGGGGATAAGCAATATATTGTTAGGACTTGCACCTGCTTGAATAGCGGCATCCTTAACGGCACGGCTTTCAACCTCGGTAACGCCTGCGGGAACGCAAATAATAATGCGAACTCTGGTGAAAATTGAGCCGTGAAGGGCCTGCTTAATGAATTTTTTAAGCATTGCGGCAGTAACGTCAAAGTCGGCAATAACGCCGTCCTTTAAGGGGCGAACTGCGATTATGGAGCCGGGAGTTCTGCCTATCATCTCCTTTGCCTCGGTACCAACGGCACGGACAATATCATTTCTTGCTTCATAGGCCACAACTGAGGGCTCACGCATAACAATACCTTTGCCTTTAATACAAACCAGAGTGTTTGCTGTGCCTAAATCTATTCCTATATCGCGGGTGAACATTTTAAGTTTCCTCCTAGAAAATTATCTATAATATTTTACTTCAAAATACAAGGTTTATTCTGCTTTTTCTTTAGGTTTTGGAACAATAAGGTTTATTGCCTGACTAACATTTTCTATTACCTCAAAATCAGAGCCGTGATGGCATTCGCCGTCCAAGGTCCAATCAAAAGAATTTTTGCACTCAACGGTTATTTTAGAGGCGTGGAAAAGGCTTACTAAATCGCCCGAAAACTTTTGGGACAAAACCTCGGAGAGTATTTTGTTAAGCTGAATAATATTTTTAGGTTTTCTTACAACCAATAGTTCAAACTTACCGTCGTTTAGAGCCACAAGAGTATCTTTAAGCTTTAAAACACCGCCTATTGACGTGGTATTAGAAATCGCAGCGAAGATAAACTCTCCCTCTATTACGGTGTCATCAAAGGTGAATTTCACATCATAGGGTTTTATGTGTGCAACACTTTTAATACCCTCTAAGACGTATGCAAAATGTCCTAAAAGGTTTTTTGCACCTTGAGGGGTGTTGTAGGAGGCTTCGGTAAAGGCACCAAAGGATGCAACATAGTTAAAATATCTGCCCGAAAATGAGCCTATATCTATTTTTTCGGTGTTGCCCTCAAGAATATCAGTAGCAGCACGGATTGGATCTTTAGATATACCAAGGCTTTTTGCCAGGTCGTTGGTTGTGCCTGTTGGTATATACCCTAATTTGTGTTGATGGGGATTTTCCATCAGCCCGCAAATAACTTCGTTTAAGGTACCGTCACCCCCTGAGCAAATAACGGTTTCTATTTCAGGAGGACAGTTTTTGGCAAACTCGGTAGCATCACCACGCTTGCTTGTAAAAACAACGTTGGTTATAATACCATTAGAACTGTACAAGTCGAGTATTTTCCAAAGCTTTTGCTTTAAAATTCCGCGACCGGAAACGGGGTTGACAATCATAAGAACATTCTGCATCTTTTCTTGAGGCACCTCCTTTTTAAAAGTGTATAAACATACATCTTAATTATATAATTAAATCTATGATAATTCAAGCCCTTTTTAGAAAAAATCTTGACTTTTTTAAGCCTTAAAGTTATACTTTAAATATTAGTTTGTTTTGACAAAGGAGTGTTGTTAGTTTTGATTAAAAAAATATTGGTTTTTATGCTCAGCATATGCCTTATTGTTGGTACAGTTGCTATACCAACAAGGGTTATGGCTTTAGATGAGGATGTGGATATGGATATGGGAACAGATGAACTTTTATACAAAACTTTAACAATACCTGAACTCGGTGGCAAATACAAAACACAGGGCAGAACTTCTATTATAAACAACCTACTTATGGTAGATTATTCTGCATCGGGTATTGAGTTTTCGGCAAATTGTGAAAAAGATGTTTCTATAACTTTTAATGCATCCTCCCTTGCAAGCGGTGATGAGGGCGGATGCTACTTCACTGTTATTGTTGACGGCGTAAAAAAAGCACGAGATTTTTGCCACATTACAAAAACAGGCGAAACCACCATTAAGCTTGCAGAAAATCTTTCATATGGCAAGCACACCTTTGAGATTTATCGTCAAACCGAAATTGAGCGTGCCATTGTTGGTATAAAAAGTGTTACTTTATTTGGAGAGGTATTACCCGCACCAAAATATAATGATTTATACGTTGAGTTTGTAGGCGACTCTATTTCCACCGCCTACGGAAACCTTACTACAAATGGTTCGGGTGTTACATCTTCCGCTCCCAAACATCAAGACGTAACTCAAGGTTACGCTTATCTTACCGCAAGAGCTTTAGATGCCGACTGGTCAATTGTTGCTCAGCAGGGAAGAGGCGCTAAATACGGTTACACTGATGAAAACTTACAAGATATTTATCCAAAACTCCGTTATAATAGAGATAGAAACACCAATTATGATTTTGCACGTGAGCCCGATTACGTTGTAATCGCGCTTGGTACTAATGATATATTAACCTATGCAAGTAAAAACCTGACTCTTGACGATGTAAAAACCGGATTTAAAGAAATGCTCAGCTTGGTTCGTCAAAAGAATCCCAACGCAAAAATCGTTTGGGCTTATAATATGATGACATCTAGCGCAAATAAGCTTATTACCTCTGTTATAGATGAGGCAGGGGGAGAACTGAGCGGTTATTATTCCGTTGAACTTACTAATAATACAGGTGGCGGTAACGGTCATCCCTACTATACCGCTCACACAACTATGGCAGGGGAATTATCCGCATTTATAAAAGGAATCGAGGCATCTTTGCAGTACGGATTAGGTGATTCAGATGAAGACGGTTCAGTAAACCTTAAAGACCTTGTAAGATTGGCACAATACAATGCAAATTGGGACGTTGCTTTAAACAAAGTGGTTTCTGATGCTAATGGTGATAAGAAAATTGACCTTTCAGACGTTAATCACTTAGCACAGTATTTAGCAGGTTGGGATATTTCTCTTGGAGCACCTTTAGATTATACTTCCGGCGTAAGCGGTGTTGCTAATAAACATCTTTCGGTGTATAGTGATGTTAGCGGATTTAAAATGCCATACCATTTATATCTGCCCAAAAACTATAATAAAAACAAAGAGTATCCCGTACTTCTTTATTTCCATGGAGCAAGTGCTAAGGGTAACACAAATAAAAATACTGCAGAGCATTTAGAGCCTTTTTATAATAAAAATGCAAAAACTTTAAGTGAAGCTATTGTTATAGCACCTCAGTGCCCTCAAAATGATGATGAGCTTTGGGGCAAATATGCAGGCTGGTGGAGATATAATACCGACGGCAAAGGTACCCTTGACGTAGCAATGCGACTTTTAGATGACGTTGTTTTAAACAAGTACAACTGCGATGCAAATCGCCTTTACGTAATGGGCGTTTCAATGGGTGGAGAGGCAACCTGGAAAACCTTGGAGAAATACGGCAATAAAATTGCTGCCGCTACCCCCATTTGCGGTTCAAGAATTGGAAACACCGCCTTTGAGGATGCCACTAAATTTAAAGACGTTCCCATTTGGATGTATCATGGTACTGCCGATACCACCATTCCTTTCACCGATTCCGAAACAAGATATAACAATCTTTTAGCCGCAGGTGCAAAGAAGGTTACCTTCACAATATACGAAGGACTTAATCACGATATTTGGGATGACGTTGCTTTAGATACCACAATGATGGAATGGATGTTTGAACAAAATCTGAGCGACAGATAAAAATTATATTAAATAAAATAAAGCCGAGATTCTTTTGTGAATCTCGGCTTTGCTATCTATTCAAACTCTTCCAACTGGCTAAAATCTTTAAGCACAAGATTTTCATTTTTATCTAAAGCCCAGTTGATTTCGTATTCGGCGTTGAAAAGCAGTAAATCTCTACCCTTTCTATCTACAACGTGTTTGGTTGTAGACATAAGGTTCAAATCACTAAAATCGCCGCCGTCTGTTATTTCGGCAAAGCGAACAAGGGATAGGGGGGTGTCAATTCGGTTGTATTTCACACCGTATTCTGATTCCATACGGAACTGTAAAACGTCAAACTGAAGTGTACCAACAACACCAACGTAAACCCTTTCCATACCCGAATTTGGAATAAAGAACATTTGAATTGCACCCTCTTGTGCAATCTGAGTAATTCCCTTATCAAACTGCTTGCGTTTCAGGGAGTCTATTTGCTCTACTATTGCAAAATGCTCAGGAGCAAAGGTGGGGATGCCGGCGTATTCTACCTTCATTCCGTTTTCGCAAATGGTATCACCAATTGAGAAAATACCCGGATCAAAAACGCCTATAATATCACCTGCATAGGCTACGTCAATAACCTCGCGTTCCTGTGCCATCATTTGTTGCGGGCGAGAGAGTTTTATACTTTTTTTACCCTGAACGTGATAGTAATCCTTAGAACGCTCAAATTTACCTGAGCAGATTCTCATAAATGCAATTCTATCACGGTGAGCCTTGTTCATATTTGCTTGGATTTTGAAAACAAATGCCGAGAATTTTTCCTCGGTGGGAGGAATCATATCCTCACCTGAACGATGAGGTAGGGGCTCGGTGGTCATTTCTAAAAAGTTCTCTAAAAAGGGCTCAATACCAAAGTTGTTAAGAGCAGAGCCGAAAAATACGGGGGAGAGTTTACCCGAACGAACTAAATCTAAATCAAATTCATAACCCGCACCGTCTACAAGCTCAAGCTCGTCTTGCAAATCACGGCGAGAATATTCTCCAATAAGACTATCTAATTTTTCGGTATCGTTAATATCGCACTCAATGGCTTCAATACGTGTACCGCCTGCATGGGAATCGGCAAAGGTTAAAATTCTGCGTTTTTCACGGTCAAAAACGCCCTTGAAATTCACACCGCATCCAATAGGCCAGTTCATAGGGTAGGTACCAATGCCGAACTCACTTTCAAGCTCGTCTAAAAGTTCAAAGGAATCTCTTGCCTCGCGGTCCATTTTATTTATAAAGGTGAAGATGGGGATATGACGCATAGCACAAACCTTAAAAAGCTTTCTGGTTTGTGGCTCAATACCCTTTGCGGCATCAATAACCATTACAACGCTATCGGCGGCAGTAAGGGTGCGGTAGGTATCTTCTGAGAAGTCCTGATGTCCGGGAGTATCAAGAATATTTATGCAGTATCCGTTATATTCAAACTGCATTACCGATGAGGTTATGGAAATACCTCTCTTCTTCTCAATTTCCATCCAGTCGGAAACGGCGTGCTTGTCATTCTGCTTGCCCTTGATAGAACCTGCCGATTGAATAGCTCTTCCGTAAAGGAGTAGCTTTTCGGTAAGGGTTGTTTTACCTGCGTCAGGGTGGGAGATTATGGCAAACGTGCGTCTTCTTGAAATTTCGTTTTTAATATCAGACATAATTTTCTCCTATTTTTAAAATCGATAACTTATTTATTATATCACACTATATAAAAAAATAAAAGAAAAATTTTTAAAAATAAATAACGGCTATCAAAATGGTGTTTTTGATAGCCGTTTACACATATTAGATTTGGTATATATTTTAAGATTTTATTTAGCAATAAGGGCGGTGGTTATGCGGTAGGTTCCGCTAGTGCATTTAACTTTAATCTTAACTGTATCTTTTCCGTCAAAGAATTTAATAAAGTTCATCCAGTTAAGCTCGCCCGATGCTTGCAAGGCGGTGTGAGAAGAGTCAAGCCGGTCGTTAATGTAAATTTCTGCTTTGGGACCGTCGGAATTTCTAACGCTCATAAGAGCGAATAATTTACATTTATCAATAGTGAATTCAACGTATCCGTCTTTTTCAATCTGCCAGATAGTCCAGTTGGAAACTGTGGTTGAATCGTAGTTGTTATAGGTTCCGATTGTAACGTTCTTAGAATCGGTAAGAAGAGAACCAACGTTTGCCTCACCGTACATCATAGAGCCCATAAAATTCTCTGTATATTTATCATAAGGAGCGGCGGGGTAGGTGATTGTTTCGGTTATATTTTCAACGTCTGCTAAAACCTTGCCTAAATAGTGGTTGATTGCATTGGCGGCAAGCTTGTGGCCGATTTTGGTGGGATGGATGTAGTCGGCCCAAAGAGTTTTCCAATGTGCGGCGTCTGATTCAACGTTGTATCCGTCGCCGTCGGCATCCAAATAACAATCCCACATAACGCCGTAGTAGTCAATAACCGGAACGTCATTGTAAAGCATTACAGGTCCGTGTAAATCCTCACGATTTGAACCTCTATGGCAAATTCCCTCGCTATTATATTCGGTATTGTTTACGTTACCGAAAGCAATTGTAACAACGGCTATCTCTTTTTCGTAAAGAGTGCGAAGAATAGACTCGTAAGAGCCTGCGTAGTAATCGTTTGGTTGGTCGTTTGTAGTAAAGTCAAGGAGAACAAGATCAGGATTATAAGCCAAAACATGATCTTGTAATCTTGCTATACCTAAAACAGATGTGGTAGAGCCAATACCCGCATTGTACCAGTTAACGGTGATATCGGGAAATTGCTTTCTAAGCCAAAGGGCAACAAGGTGGGAGTAACTGTCAAGCTCGTTTGTACAAGCCGCTTTTTGCGTAATAGAACCACCAAAACCAACAACGGTAATATCCTCACCGCCGGCGGCTTTTTCAAACATTGCTTTAAGCATTGCTCGGTTACCAACGTTTGCTATAGCCCTTTCAAAGAAGGGTTCATAGTATCCGTCAACCTCTAGCGCCTTTGTGAGAGAGGCACCGCTAAGAGTATCTGCGGCTTTTTCAATATTTCTTAGTTTTCCTGCGAATTTAAGTTCAGATGTTTTAAGCCAGGTATCATACATAGTAAAATCGCCATCTTTTCCGCCTGCAAAATATTTAAAGGCATCAATATCGTTTTGAGTTTGTGCTGAAATACCTTTTCCGTTATCAATTGCAGCTGTAACGTCAAAAATGCTTGCTGCAACGCATTCACCGTAATGTACATCACCTGTAGAGTCGATTGCATATGTACGAATTATACATTTTTCATGGTATTTACTTTCCGGAATATTTGAAAGATAAGCGGTGTAGATATTTGAGGTTTCGGTTTGATCAAAAAGGGTAGCCACAGGCTTGGTTTCGGAATTGTAGGCAACACCCTTTACGGCTTTTTCACTTTCAAGAGTAAGCTCACCATTTAAGGCAGATTCATAGATTGCAATGGAGCCGTATTCTTTAATTCCGTAATATTTAATAAAATCCTTATCAATTTTATTGTAAATACGCATTCCGTTTTTACCGGTGGAGCTTGCGTTGGAGGTGCGAAGAGCGGCGGCACCGTTATATGCAGTTTTTATACCGTCAAACACCTCTAAGACACTAATATCATCAACGTATAATTTGCTTGCGTTGAGGGGGTCGTCGCCGGAAGAATCAATGCTTAAATATACAGTATCTAAACCGCTTGCATTTTCGGGGACTGTAAATTCAGTGGAAATATTAACCCATTCGCCGCTTGAAATATCAATATCGCTTTGAAAATATTTTCCGTCATCCCAAGGAAGACCGATGACAGAATATTTTTCGGTTATATGAGTTGCAAATTCTTTTATACCTGATTGACCGATGTTAACGGTGGTAAGAAGTGAAACTCCTTTGATTTTTGTTGCAGAGGTTTGGGTGGGATCTTTTTTTACCCAAAAGGAAAGCTTGTATTGTTTTCCCGGTTTAACGCCCTTAATACCACTTACCATTGTCCAGTATGCACCCGAGAGCAACAATGAGTTTTTGCCACTGTGGGCATAAGCATTTGAAACGGTAGCGGTAACGCCGTTTGAGTATGAGCCACCTGCAGTCTGGGTGTAGGTGTTGCCTTGGTTATCATATATGGTGCCTGCAACCGTCTGCTTGCGGTAGCCCGCCCAGGCAAATCCACCCCACTCGCCGTTTATAGGGAATGGATTTGGCGATTCTTTTACATGTGTAAAGCTTGTACCGGCAGCGTAATCCTCATAAGAATAGGCTGTGTATAGGTTAGGATTTTCAATGGGTCTATCCTTTTCAGTAACGGATAAATCATCTAAATAGAATTTATTTACTGTGTTTGAACCATTTCCCGAAGAATCCATTACAAGGTAAACTGTGGTAAGATTGGCGGCTTTTTCGGGAACGGTAAATTCCATGGTAATAAGATTCCAACTGTCGTTTGAAATGTCAACGTTTTTTTGATTAACAAGGGAAAACTTATCGTAAAGGTTACAAATATGGTTATTAAAATTTGCGTTTACGCCGGTAGCCGAACCTATATTAAGGGTAGTTAATATGGCGGTCGATTTAAGTAAAGTTCTGTCTTTATCGTTAGGGTCACGTTTTATCCTGTAAGATGCTGTGTAGGTTTTACCCGGTTCAACACCCTCAATAGCTGTGGCAGATGCCCAATAAGGCATATTGAAATAAAGAGAGTTGTTGTTTGAAAAACTGTATTCTGAAGAGATCGAAACAGATGAAGCATCGGAGTAACTGCCGGTTGCGTATTGCTGATGTTCATTGCCTTGATTGTCATAAAAACTACCCGCAAAGGTTTGACCTCGGTAGCCGGCGGTTTTTATACCTCCCCAAAGACCGTTTGTGGGGAATTGAGTGCTTTTATCGGTGTGCTTTAAAGAGTCTCCATTTTTGTAATCATCAAAGGACTCTAAAAAATATCCGTTAACCAGACTGTGCTTGGTACTATCTGCCAAAACGCTTAAAGGTGAATAAACAGTACTGATTGTAAGAATAATTATCAGCAAAATTGATAAGATTTTTTTCATCGACAAATACCTCCCAATAGTTATATAGATATTTTAATTGCTTTATACAAAAAATGCAATAAAAATGGTGAATTGTGTTTATTTTTGACAGTAGATGTTTATTTATGACATATCAATTGTTTTTATAAAATGACGGAGGGTTGCCTGTATGCCTTTTTATAACCTTGCTGAAATGATAGACGTCTAAATAGCCTAGTTTATCGGCAATCTCCGAAATAGTAAACATTTGGCTTTCGAGCATTTTTATTGCCCAATGCAAGCGGATTTTTTCTCTGTACTGTATAGGGGAAACGCCAACCTGTTCTTTAAATATACGTCTGAAATGGGTGGTGCTTAAATCACAAAGCTTTGCAAGCTGTTCGTTGGTTATGGTTTTATCATAGTTTTGATTTATAAAGGCCAAAGCGGGAGAAAGGCGTCCGCCAAACTCAAATCCGCTTTCGGCATTTTGGCATATGTTAATGAGGTCAAGAAGTATTCTTTCGGATAAAAGTCTTGCTTCCATAGTGTAAAAGGGGGAGCGATTTTCCCAAAGCTTTAGCATTTCTTCGGCTTGCTTTAAAATGTAGGGATGTTTTTGCGTATCAATAAAGGTTGGGAGGCCAAGGTCACTAAAACCATTTTGAGGATGTAAAGCAAAACCCGTTGTAATGTATGAAATGCCATTTTTTCCGCCTTTGAAAATATAATTTGATTTTTCCTCCAAAAGCATAACAGAGCCGCGACTTAACTTATGCTCACCTGTGGCATCGGTAAAGGTGCCGTCACCTGCGGTGATAAAAACAAATCCGTCAAAATTTCTGCTTGTGCAATTAAATTGAAAATTAGGCTTTTCACTTTTTTGCACCAGTACGGATATTCTTCCGATTCGTATATCGTGGACAAGTTGCATAATCTCACCTCAAGCAGTTTTTAAATAAGTGTACCACACATTTTGCTTTTTGAAAAGACCAAATCACAAAAAATGGACACAAAATACAAAAATTGGTTTTTTTGTGCATTGAAGGTGTGGGGTGTTGGTAATATAATAGAATAGGTTATTTTTGAATATTTTACAGCCGTTTTTATTTCGGTTTTATATTAAAGGAATGATGCATTATGTCAAAATGTTACATAGAGCCGTATGTTATTCCATCGGCGAATATGGGTAAAGAAAGTCCTCTGCCTGATATCAAAAATAACGCCTATATCCATGCGAAAATTGAGGTTACCGAAAGGGTAAGTGCCGAGGATAAAAAACACATCGGCGATGGTATGATTCCCACTTTGCTGCCTTATTCGGAGCAAAACGGTTATGACCGCAATCGAGCCGATAAAATTTATCGTGCTGTTATTTTGGAGAATGAATTTTTAAAAGCAACCTTTTTGCCCGAACTCGGTGGCAGACTTTGGTCACTTATAGATAAACAAACAGGTAAGGATTTGCTTTATAGAAATCCTGTTTTTCAACCCGGAAACCTTGCACTTCGTAACGCTTGGTTTAGCGGTGGTGTGGAATTTAACGTTTCCATAAAGGGACATAACCCCCTCACCTGTGATAGCCTTTTTGCAAGAAAAATAAAAATGCAGGATGGCACCATCGGCGCTCGCTTTTATGAGTATGAGCGGATAAGAGGTGTAGCGTACGGATTTGATGCGTGGCTTCCCGACGGTTCGAAAATGCTTTATATTCGCCCCAGAATAGAAAATCGTACCGGCAAGGAAATTTGGATGTATTGGTGGAGCAATATTGCCGTTCCCGAAACGGCTAAAACACGTGTTGTTGTGCCTACAGACGAATGCTTTGTTAACTATTTCGGAAACAATCATTACGTGTTGGACGCCTCTCCAATTCCCAAGGCTTTCGATACCGACGTTAGTTATCCCAATAATATGAAACGTTCGCTGGACTTCTTTTATCGCATTCCCGATGAGGAACAAAAGTGGATAGCCGCAGTGGACGAAGAAGGATACGGCCTTTTACATTGTTCCACCAAAGAGCTTAAAGGCAGAAAACTATTTGTTTGGGGAAAGGGTGCAGGCGGTAAAAACTGGAACAATTTCCTTTCAGATGGTAAAAATAGTGGTTATATTGAAATTCAGGCCGGTCTTGCAAGAACTCAGCTCGAGCATATCCCTATGCCTGCCGATGCGGTTTGGACCTGGACCGAGGGATATGGTGCTTTAAATGGTAGCCCTGAGGTTATGCACGGTGAATGGGACGGTGCAATAAAAGAGGTCAAAAAGGCCATTGATACTACCTTTAATAAAAATATGGAGCAAGTTCTTTTTGATCTTAAAATAATGAATTCAACATCCTTAGAGTTTTTGCATATAGGTTCAGGATGGGGTGCACTTGAAAATGCCCGCCGTTTGGCAGATAAGGAAAATACTCTTTCGGAAATTTTTGAATTTCCTGAGTTCTCCTTAACCGAGGCACAAAGAGATTGGGTCTATCTTTTGGAAAAAGAAAAACTTGCCGAACGCAGGGTAGAGGATGCTCCAATAGGTTACTTGGTAGATGAACCTTGGCTTACGAAACTTGAAAAAGCTCTTGAAAAGCCTGAAAATCACAATTGGTACGCATATATGCACCTTGGAGTTATGCTCTACGCAAACGGTGAAATTGATAGGTCGAAAACAGCTTTCGAAAAATCTTTGGAACTTAAAAATAATCCCTGGGCAAATAGAAATCTCGCTATGCTTTGGCGTAATGAATATATTGATACTTCAAAGGCGATTGAGTACATAACTGCCGCTTTGGATATGCAAAAGGATTGCCGAAGCATATGGCTTGATGCGGCAACAACCTACCTCAGAGCAGAAAAACCCGAGCTTTGGATAAAGGCGTTTGAAAATGCTCCTGATGAGTTTAAAAATGATGGCAGACTTCGTCTTTACTATGCGTCGGCACTAATGAAACAGGGTAGGTATGAAAGTGCGGTTGAAATTTTAAATCCTACCTTTGAAATGCCCGATATGAAAGAGGCGGATACCGACCTTTCCGACCTTTGGCGAGAACTTTATGGAAACATAATTTCCAAACAAACGGGTATAACCGACGAAATCGAACTTGACAGATTGGTAGAGGAAAAATATCCCTTAGGCAAGTTGGATTTCAGAACACATTAAAACAAAACAACATAAAAAATGCGGAAGAAGTTTGGTTAAAAAACTTTCTTCCGCATTCATTTTTAACTGAATTTATAATTTTATTTAAACTCTATAACGTCTTTGGGTGCTCTTAGATGCCATCTACCCTTTGTGAAATCGGGCATAAGCTGTGGTGCACCACCTGCCGCAATGGACATTTCAGAAAGCACCGAAACTGCCATCCAGGTAGCACCGTCATAAATGTCAATGGGCATTTCTTCACCATTTTTAAGGGCGTCGGAAAATGCTTTATAAACAAACCAGTCCATACCGCCGTGTCCACGTTCCATTTGTTCGGGGGTGATGCTTTTCCAAATATCGGGCAGATATTCTTCCTCATAATTTTTAGCGTTATCAATAGTGGCCTTATTATAATCAACGGGTTCCCAGTATTCTTTTTCGCCATCTAAATAAACGGAATTGTTTTCTTGAGTATAAAGTCCTTTTGTGCCTCTTACGGTGAATTCGCGGCTATAGGAGCGGGGGAGGGTGGTGTCAAGTCTTAAAAGTATTGTTTCGCCGTTTGCACAGGTTATAACGGTGGTTACAATATCACCCTGTTTCCACTGGGTGTTTTTCATTACTTCATCGGCATCCTCACAGTTTGCAATATATTCTTTAAGACCTACTGCTTTGGTGGCGAAAGCCGAAACCGAAACAATTCTGTTACCTCTATTTATGTTAAGAAGTCTTGCAATGGGGCCAAGTTCGTGTGTGGGATAATTTTCTAAGCAACGGTTTTCATAGTTTTTAAAACGATAATGACGATTTATAAGTCCGTGGGAAACCTCATTTCTAAGGTCGTGACCGTATGCACCGGAGCAGTGAACAATCTCACCAAAAACGCCTTTTCTTGCCATTGCAGTTGCTAAAAGTTCATCTTTATTATAGCAGCAATTTTCCATAAACATATATGGAGAGCCGGTTCTTTCCTGAGTTTCAACAAGTTTAAAAAGACTTTCGATTGAATATTCGCAGCCAACCTCACTGGCAACTGCCTTGCCATGCTCCATTGCATAAATAGCAATTTCAGTATGGTATTCCCAACCGGTGAAAACGTAAACAGCATCTATACCCTCATGATTTATTGCTTTTTTATAATCGGTGTAACCTGTAGCGTCGGTACCTTTTCTTTCTTTTACAAGTTTTTGGGTTTCTTGTACCCTATCCTCATAAACGTCACAAACAGCGACAATATTTAGGTCATCGTTGTTTACAAGTACGTTTCGAACTAAAGAGTAACCTCGGTTACCTAAGCCTACTACACAAGCGTTTATCATTTTAAATCAGCTCCTTTGATTTTATAATATTTCAGTTTTGTCTTAATTGCAATGTATAAAAATATCAAAAAACTGTGTTTTTTTATCATTTACAAATCTTAAAACTTATGATATAATCTGTTAGTGGTGATTTTATATGCAAAAAATTATTAACGATTCTATGTTTAGCCGTCATTTTGTTTTTAATGAAAGTTTTGGTATATCAACAATCGGATATCACGATTTTTCTCGTATTTATAACCCTGAGCATACCTCCAGAGTGCAAAGCTTTTATACCTGGCATTTTGTTTTATCGGGTAAAGGAGTTCTTAAAACGGGCGGGAAAACCTACGATATTTGTGAGGGGCAGATGTTTTTTCTGCCACCGAATACCGAGATTTGTTATTACCCTACCGAAAAAGACCCGTGGGAATACGTGTGGTTTTCTTTAAGAGGAGATGTTTGTGAGCAATATAGGGAACAGCTTGGGTTTGAAAGGTCTGTAAAAGTCTGTACCAATTTTGGCAAGATAGAACGTTTGCTTAGAAAAACCTTTAATTCAATAGAGGCGGGGGGAGGCTATTTTGGTGTACTATCCGCCTTTTATGAGCTTATGGAGCTTTCCACAGTGGTTTCATCCGATACGGGCATAGAATCGGTTAAAAGGATTATAGACGAGGGATTTACCCGCACAGATTTCAGTATTACTTCACTCTGTACCGACGTTGGCATAAGCCATCCCCATCTTTTGCGATTGTTTAAAGAAAGGTACAAAACAACTCTTATAAAATATTTAAATAAAAAACGTGTAGAATATGCTTGTGAGTTATTGCGAACTACCGATTTGTCGGTTAAATCGGTAGCCTTTTCAAGCGGTTTTTCGGATGAACTTCATTTTATGAAAAGCTTTAAAAAGCATATGGGATTATCAGCATTGAAATATAGAAATAATAATTAGGTTTTGTGTTGAAAACTATATCTTTTTGTGTTAATATGAAATCAATATAAAACTCTTAATAGGGGAGAAATTATATGTTTAAAGATTGTTACGCTAACTATGATGAAAACACGGGGCTTTTAAGCCTTGGAAATAGTAAAATCCAAAAAGTTTTAGAGATAAAAGGTGCTTTTATTCGTACTGTAAGCGTTAAAGATACTATAAATAACTTTTCCTTTGAGGGTGAAAACTATCGTTGGCAACGTTCTCCCGTTTTAGATGAAAAGGAAAATCCAATAGTTAGTTTAACTACCGAGATTATTGAAAACCCTTACGTTATGAAACCTCATTTAAAGGCGGTTCTTACCTTAGAGGGCGCCAATGGTACAATGTGGTACGAGTATTTAATTTTCCCCGAAATCAGCTTTATTTATAATCAAAACTTTGTTTCCAAGCAGGGCAATGTGAAAATTTCAGAAAAGGTTACTAAAGATAGTGGCCCTACCGGAATTGAAGAAGAACAGTTTAAAATCACCGATGACGTTGTTTTGTGCGATTCTGACGTTCTTGATTGCATACCCTTAGGCGGACGTCATTTTAAGGTTGATTCATATAAACTCTACGACAAAACCGACTATAATGATATGTTGGTAGAAAATCAAAATGCTACCGTTTATTCATTTACAAATGGTAGGCTTCACCGCGATGGCAACCTGTTTTGTATAACCGATTACGTAAGTGGAAATTCGCTTATGATGATTAAACACTCCCCAACCGAAAGTTCGGCACTTAATCGTAAAAACAAAGATTTTTATATGCAGGGAAACGTTTACGCACTTCTTTATGGCACGGGTATAGATTTTAACAATTTACCCGAGGGCAAAGTGCCTTATTATGCATGGGCAATAGGTGTTGGCAAAAAAGAAGATATATACGAAGAAATGTGGAATTACAACACCGCATTTTGCACCGATGACCACCGCGGAACTTTATTTTGTATGTCCAACACTTGGGGCGACCGTAGTCAGGATATGGCAGTTTGTGAAGCCTTTATGTTAAAGGAAATCGACAGAGCTAAAGAAATGGGCGTTGATATAGTCCAAATTGACGATGGTTGGCTTACTGGTATTACCCAAAATTCCAAACGCAAAAAGGGCGGAGTGTGGGAAGGCTTTTATGCCGATGACGAAGACTTTTGGAAGGTTAATGCTGAGCGTTTTCCAAATGGGCTTGAACCTGTTGTAGAAAAGGCTAAAAATTTCGGTTTGGAAATGGGCCTTTGGTTTGGCCCCGATTCATCTAATGACTTTGAAAACGTTGAGCGAGATATAGAAGTTTTAATGGATTTTTATAATAAATATGGTATTCGTTATTTTAAACTGGACGGCGTGAAAATCCGCAGCAAACTTGCCGAGATGCGTTTTACTTATATGCTTGAAGAACTTACAAATCGCACCAAGGGAGATATGCGTTTTAATCTTGACGTTACCGCTGAGGATAGATTCGGTTATATGTATCAGCAACAGTTTGGGACCCTTTTTGTGGAGAATAGATATACCGATTACGTAAACTATTTTCCCCACAATACCTTTAAAAACACTTGGAATTTAGCAAAGGTTATACCCACCAGACGTTTGCAAATGGAGATACTTAATAATCGCCGTAATGCAGATAAATATGAGGGGATTTTATTTGCACCAAATACATACAGTCCCGATTATTTGTTTGCAACCGTTATGGTGGCAAATCCACTTTTTTGGATGGAAATGTCTAACCTTAATAGCGACGATGTAAAGACTTTATCAAAAATTTCTGCCGTTTATAAGGATTATAAAAAAGAACTATTTGAATCCCGTGTAATTCCCATTGGAGAAATGCCAAACGGTATGAGTTTTTCGGGTTATGCTTGCAAAAACTTAAAGGATAAATCATATCATCTTATTTTGTTCCGCGAGGCAACAAAGGAAGATACCTATACCTTTAAGTTGCCCGATAATATGAACGGCAAAACTGCCGAGCTTATCTACCAAAACACTGATACTACAATAACTGTAAAAGATGATACAGCTATAGTAAAATTTAGTGAACAACGCAGTTTTGTATGGGTTAAAATGAAATAAACAATAGCAAAAAATATACTTTTAATTTTATCCAAAATTTTCAAATCATGCTTTATCGCAATAAAGTGTTGACATTTGACGAATTCCGTTGTATATTATATTCTAGACTATACTATTATGGGGTAGGATTTCCCTTTCCATAATATTTACAGCGAAAGATTTAAAAAAGCGGCTTCAAGCTTGGTGCCGTAGTTCCCGCGTGGTGAAGGTTGCGAGAGAACTATGAAAAACCCTTTGCGGAGGGCACTCAGGCAGAGAAACCGCGGGTATCGCGTAGAACTTTAGAAGTTTTCGCGGCACTTTGTGTCCGCAAAGGGAGTTGTAAACATTTGAAAAACGTAGTAGAACTTAAAAATATATCTGTCACCTTCGATGAGGAAAAGGTTTTAGATCAAATTGATCTTAAAATCAAAGACAAAGAATTTGTTACCCTTTTGGGTCCTTCGGGTTGTGGTAAGACCACCACCCTTAGAGTTATTGCAGGCTTTGTCAATCCTGACGAGGGTGATGTTTTGTTTGATGGGGAAAGTATTAACCATCTCCCCCCACATAAACGTCAGGTAAATACCATTTTTCAACGTTACGCTCTTTTTCCACATCTCAACGTTTATGAAAACGTCGCTTTTGGACTTAGGGTTAAAAAGGTAAAGGAAAAAGAGATTAAAAAAGCCGTTACAGATATTTTAAAACTGGTGAATCTTTCGGGCTACGAAAAGCGTAATATTGCAAAGCTTTCGGGAGGTCAGCAACAGCGTGTTGCCATTGCCCGAGCAATTATAAATCGTCCTAAGGTGCTTCTTTTGGATGAGCCCCTTGCCGCCTTGGATTTAAAGCTCCGCAAGGATATGCAGGTAGAGCTTAAAAACATTCAAAAGAGTCTTGGAATCACCTTTGTTTTTGTTACTCACGACCAAGAGGAAGCCCTTGCAATGTCGGATACCGTTGTTGTTATGAACGAGGGTATTATCCAGCAAATCGGTACCCCTCAGGATATTTATAATGAGCCTCAGAACGCCTTTGTTGCCGATTTTATTGGCGAGAGTAATATTCTGGACGGCGTTATGAAAAAGGATTTTCTTGCTCTTATTAACGGCAAGGAGTTCGAGTGCCTTGATAGTGGCTTTGGTGAGAACGAAAGGGTAGATATTGTTATCCGCCCTGAGGATGTTGATATTGTTCCCCTTGATAAGGGTATGCTTGAGGGTGAGGTTACTTCGGTTACCTTCCTTGGTGTACACTTTGAAATTATTGTTGACGTATGCGGCTTTAAATGGATGATTCAAACCACCGACGAACATAAGGTAGGGGAAACGGTAGGTCTGTTTATTGAGCCCGACGCACTTCACGTTATGAAAAAATCCAAATATTCGGGTATGTACGGCGATTACAGTACCTTTAGTGATGAAATTGAACATCTCTCCGATTTAAGCGAAGACGAGGAATAAAAAATGTAGGGCAGGGGCTTGCTCCTGCCGAAAAACTTACAGTTTATAGTTATCATTTCACCTGCGGTGAAAGTTATCAGTTTACTTTGCTGGGCGTTGTTGAAAATTGTAGGGGACAGCATTGCTGTCCCGTCAAAATCAGTAGAAACAAACAATCAATGGACGGTTCTATGATTGGTTTTTGATTGAAAGTCAAACGAGACGAAGTCGCTGATAGTGAGGCGAAGCCTCTGATAGTTCATAGTTTATAGTTCAAAAAAGGAGGGCGGATAGTTGAAAAATACCGGCGTTAAAAAACAAAATCAAAAAAATTATAATCCAATAATCTGCACGCCCTACACGGTGTGGACAGTTATATTTATAGTAGTACCTCTTTTTATGGTGGCTTATTATGCCTTTACTGATAAAACAGGTGCTTTCACCTTTGCAAATATTTTGGAGCTTCCAAGATACGCAAAGACTTTTGGAGTTTCTCTTTTGTATTCTGTTGAAGCTACAATAATATGTCTTATAATCGCATATCCATTAGCCTACTTTATGTCTACTATGAAGGCGGGGGCTAAGCGTATGCTCAGTATGCTTATTATGCTTCCAATGTGGATGAATTTCCTTATTCGTACATATTCCTGGATAACCATTTTGGCACGAAAGGGCATAATAAACAATATTTTAGGCTCAATAGGCATAGGGCCAATAAAGCTTATAGACACTCCCGGTGCCATTATTCTGGGTATGGTTTATAACTTCCTTCCATATATGATTTTACCTATCTATACTGCAATGCTAAAACTCGACCACTCCCTTTTGGAGGCGGCTGATGATCTTGGTGCATCACCCTTTATGCGACTTCGCAAGGTTATTTTGCCCCTTAGTATGCCGGGGGTAATTTCGGGTATTACTATGGTTTTTGTTCCCTGCGTAAGCACCTTCTATATTTCTCAAAAACTGGGCGGCGGCAAGACCATGCTAATAGGCGACGTTATTGAAATGCAGTTCCAGTCGTCCTATAACTATAATCTTGGTGCATCCATATCCCTTGTTTTAATGGTGCTTATTTTAATAAGCCTGGCAGTTATGAACCACTTTGCCGATAAGGATGAAGATGAGGGAGGGCTTATTATATGAAAACCTTTTCAAAAATTTATACCACCCTCATTATGGTGTTTTTGTACGCTCCAATAGCGGTAATGATTGTTTATTCCTTTAATTCAGCCAGAAGTACGTCTATTTTTGGCGGATTTTCCCTTAAATGGTATAAGGAACTTGCCAATGATAGTGCGACCATTGAGGCACTTAAAAACACTCTTATATTAGCGGTAGCATCCTCGGTTATTGCCACCGTTTTAGGAACCCTTAGTGCAGTTGGAATATTCCAAATGAAGCGTAAATTTGTTCGCAGAACAATTATGTCTGCAACTAATATTCCTATGATGAACCCCGATGTTGTTACAGGTATTTCCTTAATGCTGCTTTTTGTTTTTGTGGGTAATGTTGTAGGTGCAGATGACGTTTTAGGATTTTGGACCATGCTCATAGCACACGTTACCTTTAATCTGCCCTACGTAATACTTTCTGTACTGCCAAAACTCAGGCAGACCGACCCCCATTTGTCCGAAGCAGCAAGAGATTTGGGGTGTACACCCTTGCAATCCTTTTTTAAGGTTGTTTTCCCATCCATTGCACCGGGTGTTTTTACCGGATTTATAATGGCTTTCACCCTTTCTCTTGATGATTTTGTTATCAGCTATTTTACAACCGGTCCCGATTTCCAAACACTTCCAATAAAAATCTTTTCAATGACCAAAAGGCGTGTAACTCCTGATATATACGCCCTTTCAACCCTTATATTTTTAAGTGTTCTTGTGCTTTTGATTTTAATAAACGTAGCACAAGCACGTAGTGAAAAGAAAAAGGAGGCGGCAAAACGATGAAAAAAACATTTTTTGCGGCAGTAGCCTTGATTTTAATTTTGGCTCTTACCCTTTGCGGGTGTAGTGAGGAAAAGGAAAACGAGGTTAACAGAGGCGTTGGTGTTGACGTTGACATTGATTTTTCTGAGGACGCTAACAAAATTGAATATGAAGGCGAATACACAAAGGAGCTTGCAGGTACCACCATTAACGTTTTTAACTGGGGAGAATATCTCCCCGATGGTACCGAGGGCTCCCTCGATGTAAATAAGGAGTTCACAAGACTCACAGGTATAGAAATCAACTACACTAATTATGAGAGCAACGAGGCTATGTACTCTAAGCTTAAAGGCGGTGGAGTTTCTTACGATATTGTTATTCCTTCTGATTATATGATAGAAAGAATGACAAAAGAAAATATGCTAAAGACCATTGATACAGCCTCGCTTTCAAATTATAAGTATATTGACAGTAAATATAAAAATCTTTATTTTGATCCTAAAAACGAATTTTCTGTACCCTACTGTGTTGGTATGGTAGGACTTATCTATAATACTTCAGTAGTAAAAGAAAAGCCTGATAGTTGGAGTATTATGTGGGATAAAAAATATAGTGATACAATACTTAATTTCAACAACCCACGCGATGCTTTTGCGGTATCTCAACTTCTTTTGGGGTATGATTTAAATACAACCAATCGGGACCATTGGAAATCGGCGGCAGAAAAGCTTAAAGAACAAAAATCCATTTTACAGTCCTACGTTATGGATGAAATCTTCCAAAAAATGGAGGATGGAGAAGCCGCAATAGCACCCTATTATGCAGGCGACTTTTTGCTTATGAAGGATAATAATCCCGACTTGGAATTTGTTTACCCTAAAGAGGGAGTGAATATTTTTGTAGACTCTATGTGCATTCCAAAGAGCAGCAAAAATTATAAAGCGGCTATGATGTATATCAACTTCCTTTTAGAGCCTGAAATAGCCTTGGAGGTTGCCGAATACGTAATGTACGCCTCCCCCCATACCGACGTGGTAAATAATGATGATTATTCTTTAAAGGATAACGAATACCTCTATCCAAGTGAGGAAAACTATCCTAAAGTGCAATATTTTAAAGATGTTGATGCCTCTATCCGTTCCTATTATGAACGCCTTTGGGAGGATGTTAAGCTTTATTGATGGAGTCGTTTTATGAAAATTAAGGTTATTTTTACGGGCGGTACAATAGGTAGTGCTATGCAGGACGGTTACATATCGCCCATTGCGTCTGCCAAATATACACTTATAGAAAATTACTGTGAAAAATTTGGTAATGACGTGGAGTTCGTAACCTCTAATCCCTACACAATACTTAGCGAAAATCTTTCGGCAGAGGTTTTAAACAAACTTATGACTGCCGTTGAGGAATCTCTTAATACCGATTGTGATGGAATTATAGTAGCCCACGGTACCGATACGTTGCAGTATTCGGCTGCTGCTGCGGAATATTATTTCGGTAACAATACAAAGCCAATGGTTTTTGTGTCTGCAAATCATCCTTTAGAGCATCCAATGTCCAACGGCAATATAAACTTTGAAGCGGCGGTGCAGTTTATAAAACAAAATAAAGGCAGGGGAGTATTTGTAAGCTACTCCAACGATTTAAAAACTGCAGATATCCATTTGGCAACCAGGCTTCTTCGCCATGCAGAATATGACCATAAAATTTTCAGTCTTAATGGAATTTATGCAACCTATAAAGACGGAGAATTCTGTTTAAATGATAATTTAACTCCTACAAAAATCCCCCCTTGCAAAGGCAAAGGTTTTTCAGATACTCCGGGAATTTTAAACGTAACCGCATCCCCTTTTGAGGAGTATAATTATTCTTTGGATGATATTAAAGCGATTGTTTTTACCCCGTACCATTCAGGCACCTTAAATACCTCGTCCGAAAAACTTAAAAAATTCACTCAAAAAGCATATGAGAAAGCTATACCAATGTACGTTACGGGAAGCGTTAAGGGAGCGGAGTATCAAAGCGTTAAGGTGTATAAAGAGCTTAATATAACACCGGTCTACCATATCCCATCAATCCCTTTAACCATAAAATTATGGCTTGATGAAAAAATTTAAAAAATATTTAAAAAAACTATTTACTTTTTAAAATGTGTGTGTTATAATGAGAACAAATAATAAAATATTATGGAGGTAGTATTATGAGAAAGTTTTTAGCTATTTTATTTTCTATTGTAATCCTCGCTACTCTTTTAGCAGTTCCTGCATTTGCTGCAGTTAGCCCCGAGGGTGACATTATCGAAGATGAGGACATAGTTGTTGACGATACTGACAAAAACGAGTCAGACAAAGCTCCTCAAACCGGCGACGATGCAGTTATGATGGTTGCATTCTTAACCGCAGGTGCATTTGTTACTATGGCTGTTACAAGAAAAGCTATTAAAGCATAATTGAAAATCAGTTAAACTTCAAAGAGGAAAGGCATTGGCCTTTCCTCTTTTTTATCCTTTTGCCTTATAAATGTGTTTAAATATGGTAAAAATTGACATAAATAAACTGCTGTGTTATACTTAAAATACGATTTGAAATTTAACTTTGAAACAAGGTATTAGTACAAGGAATTTTAATTATGGTTAAAAAAAGAAAATTTTCATTATCTACCACTCAAATAATCCTGCTTAGCTTTATTATAACTATATTAGTTGGTAGCTTTCTTCTTTCTCTGCCCATAAGCACCGTTCAAGGTAAATCGGTATCCTATGTGGATGCTCTGTTTACCTCCACCACCTCAACCTGTGTTACGGGATTGGTTACCGTTCCTACCGTTTCCACATGGAGCGTATTTGGGCAGATTGTAATACTCTGCCTGATTCAAATAGGCGGTCTTGGTGTTATTACTGTTATGTCCAGCGTAATGATAATGCTAAAACACAGAATGGGTATTGAGGATAGACTTTTAATACAAGATGCCTTTAACCTCAATACTATGTCAGGCCTTGTAAGATTTGTTAAAAAGGTATTATACGGCACCCTTTTGGTTGAGGGTATAGGCGCCGCTTTTTATATGCTTGTTTTCGTTCCGGATTTTGGCGTTAAAGGTGTATGGATTTCGGTCTTCAATTCCGTTTCGGCATTTTGTAATGCGGGCATAGATATTATGGCGGAAAACAGTCTTTGTAACTATGCAACCAATCCCATTATTACCTTTGTTACGGCCGCTTTAATAATATTGGGCGGTATAGGCTTTGTTGTTTGGTGGGACCTTTTAGGAATTTTCAAAAAAAGAAATTTAGGCTTTAAAAACGCCGTTAAGAGTTTAACTCTGCATACTAAAATTGTAATTACTACCACCTTGTTTTTGATTTTAAGCGGAACCGTTCTTGTGCTTATTTTTGAATATAATAATCCTGAAACTATTGGTAATATGTCCCTTCCCCATAAATTGCAGGTATCATTTTTTCAGTCCGTTACAACAAGAACGGCGGGTTTTGCCTCAATTCCGCAAGAAAACCTTACAAACGCCACATCTTTGGTATCAATTGTACTTATGATTATAGGTGGTTCCCCTGTTGGTACGGCAGGCGGTATTAAAACGGTAACCATGGTGGTCTTATTAACCTCATCATTGGCAACCATAAAAAACAAAGAAAATCCCAATCTTTTTAATCGTCAAATATCGTTTTATTCAATTCGAAAAGCCATTGCGGTTGCGGTATTTTTTGTAATTATATTGCTAAGTTCAGTGATACTTCTTTCTGCCTTTGTAGATGCTCCCCTCTTAGATCTTCTCTATGAATCGGCAAGTGCTGCTGCAACGGTAGGCTTATCACGAAACCTGACCGCAAGCTTAAATGAAATAGGTAAGTTTATAATAATTGTTACTATGTATTTAGGCAGGGTAGGGCCCATTTCGCTGGCCATTGCCCTGGGTAGTAAAAAGGTAGGCCAAAATATTATAAACGAGCCAACAGAAGAAATTTGTATTGGATAGGAGAATAATTATGAAGGATACTAGAACCTTTGCCGTTTTGGGACTTGGCAGATACGGTATGGCAGTTGCCAAAGAGCTTGTTGAAAATTCAAAAGAGGTACTCGCGGTAGACATAAACCAAAAAACCGTTAACGATGCCGCCGCCTTTCTTCCCATTTGTAAATGTGCCGACGTTACCGATGCAGAGGCAATTGAGCGACTTGGCATAGCAAACGTAGACGTGGTTATTATTTCTATGGCAAGCAATTTGGAAGCAACGGTAATGGCAATTACCCTTTGCAAAGAGGTTGGCGTTAAGAGAGTGGTTGTAAAATGTGCCAACGAAACTCACCAAAAAATATTTTTGCGTGTGGGTGCAGATGAGGTTGTATTCCCTGAAAACGAATCGGGAATTCGTCTTGCAAAAACCTTGGCTAACACCAATTTCCTTGATTTATTTTCCCTTTCTAAGGATGTTTCCTTAGTAGAGATTGACGTTAAGGACGAATGGGTTGGCAAAAATCTTATAGAGCTTAATTTGCGTAAAAAATATTCCTTTAACGTTGTAGCAATTCTTAAAGGTAAAGAGATTGTTGCAAACGTATCACCTGAGCTTCCGCTAAGCAAGGATATGAAGCTTATGGTAATTGCAAATAATGATAATCTGGCACGTTTAAAATAATGTTTTTATATATTTCTACCAATGGGAGGACGCAAGTTCTCCCTATATTTAATAAAAATTTAGAAAATGCAAAAAAATGCTTGAAAATGGTGAAACCCTGTGATATAATACTCTAGCTGCTTAATATAGAGCCACTGTGTTTTGCAGTAAATATTACACACGTTGTGCCGATTGACGGGGCAGGTGACTTTTTGTACGATGCTTTAACAAAAAGAAAAACCGCCAAAGATGAAGCACAGCGGAGGAAAAACCTAGGAGGAAATAAAAATGGCATCAGTAGTATCTATGAAACAACTCTTGGAGGCCGGCGTACATTTCGGTCATCAGACCCGTCGTTGGAACCCCAAAATGGCCGAGTATATTTTTACCGAGCGTAACGGTATCTATATTATCGACCTTCAGAAAACCGCAAAGAAATTAAACGAGGCATATGCTTTTGCTCGTGACATCGCAGCTCAGGGCGGCGACATTCTCTTTGTTGGTACTAAAAAACAGGCTCAGGATTCCGTTAAGGAAGAGGCAATCAATTGCTCTATGCCTTACGTAAATGCTCGTTGGCTTGGCGGTATGCTCACCAACTTCCGCACCATCCGTCGTAGAATTGAGCGTTTAAGTCAGCTCCGCACTATGGAGCAGGACGGCACCTTCGAGCTCCTTCCCAAAAAGGAAGTTATCAAACTCAATTTAGAGATTGAAAAACTTGAAAAATTCCTTGGCGGTATTAAAGAGATGAAAAAAATCCCCGGTGCAATGTTCATCGTTGACCCCCGCAAGGAAAGAATTGCAGTTCAGGAAGCTAAGAAACTCGGTATCCCGATTATCGCTATTGTTGATACCAACTGCGATCCCGATGAAATCGACGCAGTTATCCCCGGTAACGATGATGCTATCCGTGCAGTAAAACTTATTGCTAATACTATTGCTCAGGCAGTTATCGAAGGTCGTCAAGGCGAGCAGACCGCTCCCGAGGCTGAAGCTGAGGAAGCTACCGAAGAGGCAGCAGAATAATTTTAGCATTTAATTTATATTTGGAGGAATAAAAAATGGCATTTACAGCTAAAGACGTTCAGGCCCTCCGCGAAAAAACCGGTTGCGGCATGATGGATTGTAAAAAAGCATTGGTTGAAACCGACGGCGATATGGATGCAGCTGTTGAGCTTTTAAGAGAAAAGGGACTTGCTTCTGCAGCTAAGAAAGCAAGCCGTGTTGCAGCAGAAGGTATTGTTGCTGCATGTTCTGATGATAAAGCAGGCGTTCTTGTAGAACTCAACTGTGAAACAGACTTCGTTGCTAAGGGTGCTCCCTTCATCGACCTTTCTGCTAAGGTTGCTAAGACTGTTCTTGCTGCAAAACCTGCTGATGTTGAAGCTCTTCTTGCTACCAAAGCAGTAGATTCAGACAAGACCATCGAAGAAGAAGTTCAGGAAGTTTTCCTTGCTCTTCGCGAGAATATGAAGATCAGAAGATTCACCGTTGTTGAAGGTCACACAGCAACTTACATCCACGCAGGTGGTTCAGTAGGTGTTGTTGTAGCATTTAACACAGATGATGCAACTGCAGCAAAAGCTGAGTTTGCAGAAATGGGTAAAAACATCGCAATGCAGATTGCTGCTATGAATCCTGAGTATCTCGGCAAGAGTGACATCTCTGCAGAAGAACTTGCTAAGATGGAATCTATCACTGTTGATAGCGCTCTTAACAAGCCTGATACACTTCCTATTCCTATTCTTAACACCCTTATCGCTGAGGCCGTTGATGGTAAGAAGTGGAGCGATGAAGACATCACCGTTTATCAGGGTCTTGACCAGAAACAGAAGAAGAACTTTGTTAACTTCATTTCTAAAGAAGCATACGAGACTCTCGTTGCTATTGCAGTTGCTCACAAGGCTGAAATCACTGAGAATAAGATTTTCGGTGGACTTGTTCAGGGTCGTATTGCAAAACAAATTAAAGAAGTTTGCCTCCTTGAGCAGGCATTCGTTCGTTCCGACCTCTTTGATGGCGACGTAAAGGGCTACGTAGCATCTGTTGCTAAGGCTCTTGGTGTTGAGCTTAGCGTTGCAAGCTTTGTTCGTTTTGAAAAGGGCGAAGGTATTGAAAAACGTTCTGACAACTTTGCAGATGAAGTTGCAAGTATGATTAAATAATTTAGTTTATTCTTTTAATCCCCCAATTTTTTGGGGGATTATTTTTTATACAAAAATAATTGCATATTTTATACAAAAAAATCAAATAATACTTGATTTTTTAAAAGTTTTTTGTTATTATAAAATAAACTAATTATATGGAGGAGATATAATGAAAAAATCACTAGCAATTTTACTTACACTTATTCTTACCTTTAGCTGTGTTAGCCTTCTTGGCACAGGCGTAGCAGTAGCTGAAGAAATTCAAGAAGTAGGTGTAAACCTAATCGAGTCAGACTTCCACAAGCCCATGTTTAACATTTCGGCTACCAGTGAAGAAAAAAAGAATATGTCTATGTGGCAGTATGAAAATACTGTTGAGTATTTGGATGACAATGGTGACGAGACTACAGATTTTGCACGTCTTGCCAGCGGTGGCAAATTGCGTTCCTATACCGCAGTAGTTAATCCCGGTAACACATATCAAATTTCTTTTGATATGCGTATCCCCGAGAGTGTTGAAAAGGATTTATCAGCTTTTGAAGTAGGCAGTACTACCTATCAGATTTTCCCTACTTTTGTGCTTTATCAGCCTACTAACACAGCAGCCGGAGAGAGAGTTCAAAGTGGATATTCCGCAGGCTCTAACGACTATGCTTATAAAAATAAACGTCGTGACGATTTTTCTGCAACATGGAAAATAGGCGATTACACCTCTACCAGAGGCGGTTATTCCGATTTTGGCGAGATGACAAAATCTCAGTATTATAACATGTGTAAAGATGCTGATGGTAATGTAATTTCCCCTAACATTCTTCTTAAAGACTGGACAAAAGTTACCATTACCTTTAAAGCTATTGAGGATGCTGAAAATGTTGGTCCCCAGGTTGTTGCTTTTAACGCTTCAATGGGTTCTGGTGTTTCGGGTGCAGCTTTTGATTTTAAGGATTTCTCCTTTATATGCACCGATAACCTTGCAGTAACTAACACTATAATGACATCTGATTTTAACGATGCAGATGGAACATATTGGCAGGCCCAAAAAGACAACGTTGTTTATGGCGATTCTAACGGTGACACCGTAAACGATTATGCTAGAGTTAGCAGTTCTACTGAAGCTGCAGGCGTAGGTTTTGTTAGTACACCATTTGAACTTGTAAACGGTAATCTGTATGAAGTTTCTTTCTACCTTCGTATTCCTGAAGATAGTAAATCCTACAACACCGGAATGTTCTATGCACCTACCGTTACACTCTATGAGGCTAAAGTGAATAGTGCAGGAACTAAAGTTACTAACCTTTCTAAGGTTAGTACTAATAAAGCCGATAACAACTATTATGCATATAAACAATCCGCAAAAGCTGCTACTGACACAACTCCGGCTATAGAGGCATGGACACGTCGTGAAAAACTTAAGGTAGTATGGACGGTAGATGGCTATGGTTCTGTAACCAAAAACGGTGCGTCTACTTTCACTTACAATGACCATGAAACTCTTTTAGGTTCTTCAAATGATGCTAAAAACATTTATTCAGATTGGACTAAAATAACCGCTAAGTTCACTGCAGTAGCAGATGAAGAGGGCGAAACGTCACAAATTGCAGCACTTAACTTCCACTTCTTGGATTTAAGTAAAGCCGCAGGATATATGTTTGATATTAAAGACGTTGTTATTACAGAAACCAAGTCTAAATTCAATCCCTTACCCGAGATTACCGATGATATTATTTACT
>JAZSJA010000037.1:0-21225 GCA_045534095.1 Acutalibacteraceae bacterium
CGCCTGAAAGGGCTAAAAGAACCTTTTTGTCGCCTACCTGAGCACGAACTGCTGCAATTTGCTCTTCGATAAAAGCGTTTGCGAGGTCAAAGTTGGTTATACGCTCCATGGATTCGGGTCTTAAATTTTCCTGCATTTTTCATTCCTCCTATTTTGTTACGTTATTACAAAAATAAAAACTTTACGGACAGTCCAGGAGGCCTGTCCCTACATTAGTTTAATTAAATATGGGATTAAAACATCTCAAAAACATTAACTTTTCGGACGTGGGGCGTAAATCAAGCCGCATCCGCATACTTATTCGCAATTGGATGAAACACCACGTGTTTAAAATCACCTTAAAAGTGCAAATGATGTGGACGCGGGGTGTAAATTAAGCCACATCCGCATACTTATTCGTAATTGGATGAAACGCCACGTGTTTCTAGTTAGTGTAGTTGTCGAAATATCCTTGGATTAAAACAACGGGAGTACCCTTATCGCCGGAACCGGAGGTAAGGTCACAAAGTGAACCGATAAGGTCAGTAGGCTGACGGGGGGTGGTACCTTGAGCAGCCATATTGCCTACAAGACTGCTGCCGTCTTTAGCACGGATGCTGTCGGAAATAGCTTTTTTAAGCTCCTCACCTGAAAGATCTTTAAAATCGTTATCGGCAAGGTATTTAAGCTTAAGCTCGTTGGGGGTACCAATAAGACCACCGGTAAACGCAGGGGAAACAACGGGGTCTGCAAGCTCCCAAATTTTACCCTTAGGATCTTTAAATGCACCGTCACCGTAAACTATAACCTCAACGCGTTTGCCGGTAGCGGCTAAAATTTTAGCCTGAATTTCCTCAACAAGACCTTGGCATTCACGGGGGAAGAGCTTAATGGTTTCTTCGGTGGATTTATTAGAGCCTAAAAGACCATATTTTTCATTGCAACCGCTACCGTTTACAGGTGCGTTTAAAATATCATCAAGACCGCATACAACCTTTGCGCCTGCGGCTTTGAGCAAGCGTTTGGTACGTTCACGGGTGTGGATGTCACAGGTTAAAACGCAATCGGTGTAATCTAAAATAGCTTTTGCCTGATTTGCGAAAATAATCTCAACCTCACAACCCATTTCTTTAATGAGATTGCCGTAATATTCAACGTAATCAACGCCGGTGAACTCTAATTTCTGTACGCCGAAAACCTCGCGGTATCTTTCTAAAGAAAGTACGTCGGAGTAGGGGTTAATGCCTGCTTCGTCAATAAGATCATAGGTGGCAAGTGAGTTACCAACCTCATCAGATGGGTAACTGAGCATAAGAACGATTTTTTTAGCACCCTTTGCGATACCTTTAAGGCAGATTGCAAAACGGTTGCGAGAAAGTATGGGGAAAATAACACCAATTGTGCCGCCACCAAGCTTTGCTTTAACGTCAGCTGCGATGGCATCGGTGCTTGCGTAGTTACCTTGTGCACGTGCAACTATAGATTCGGTAAGAGAAATAACATCTCTGTCACGGAGCTCAAAGCCTTCATACTCTGCGGCCTCAAGCACGCTGTTTGTTACCATTTCTGCAAGGTTGTCACCCTCACGAATAATAGGACAACGAATACCACGGGAAACGGTACCTACTCTGCGTTCTTTAATTTCCATAATTTAAAACCCCTTTATATTTTAGAATACTTGGTATATTAGATTAACCCTTTTGAAAAAACTATTCAAATAGGGGGGTAGAAAAATATCTTTCTGCGGTATCGGGCAGAACGGTTACAACTCTTTTGCCTTTACCCAGTTTTTTAGCAAGCTTAATGGCGGCAGCAACGTTTGTGCCACTGCTTATGCCACACAAAATACCTTCCTTTGCTGCAAGGTCTTTGGATGCCTGCAAGGCCTCATCATCCTTAACAATGCAAAGATCGTCGTATATTTCTTGATTTAAAATTGCGGGAATAACGCCGTCACCAATACCCATTTGAATATGAGTGCCGATTGAACCACCCGAAAGTATTGCGGCGTTTTCAGGTTCAACCGCCCAAATGGTTATATCAGGATTATGTGCTTTTAGAACCTCGCCTATACCGGTGATTGTGCCGCCTGTACCAATGCCGGAGCAAAAACCATCAATAGGCCCATCAACTTGATTTATGATTTCCATAGCAGTTTGACTGCGTTGGATTTCAGGGTTAGCAGGATTTTCAAACTGTTGAGGAACAAAAACGTTTTCATCCTCAGCCTTCATTTTAAGTGCCAATGCAACGCATTCCTCAATACAAAGACCTATGTTGCCTGCATCATGCACCAAAATAACCTCGGCACCATATTGTTCGACTAATTTGCGGCGTTCCTCACTAACGGAATCAGGCATAATTATTTTTGTTTTGTAGCCTCTTACTGCACCAACAAGAGAAAGACCAATACCTTGGTTGCCGCTTGTGGGCTCAACGATAATGGTGTTTGGACCAATAAGGCCCTTTTCCTCGGCATCCTTAATCATATTGAAGGCGGTGCGAGTTTTAATGGAGCCGCCAACGTTAAGGCCCTCAAATTTAACCAGTATTTCGGCGGAATTTTCATCCACCATACGATGAAGGCGAATAATGGGAGTATTCCCCAATGCGTCTAAAATAGTATCACAAATCATCTGCAAAAACCTTTCTGTAGGTGACTTAATTTTTAAAATATTACCACAATTCTATATTATATATCAAAAACTGCTACATTGCAATATTTTATTTGAAAAAATTTCCACTCAAAAAACACTTTGTAGAGTTTCACAATAAATATGTTATGCGAAGCATAAAAAAATGTTACATTTTAAAAAATACTGCCTATTATTTGGTCTTATAAATTACCGATTTTGCTTGGCAGGGCAATTGTTTCTGCAGGTGATGGAAAGCTTATTCAAAAGCAAAAACATCTGCACTTTAAACCACAATTTCGGCCTTGCTTCCACCTGATTTATCTTTGGTTACAATAATCTGCTTGTCAATTTTTTGCTTTAATTCCCCAACGTGGGAGATGATGCCTACAAGTCGATTACCTTCCGCCAAGGAGGTAAGGGCTTTCATTGCGGCGGCAAGGGAGTCCTCATCAAGGGAGCCGAAGCCTTCATCAACAAACATTGTGTCAAGCTTAATTCCGCCCGCACTAGACTGAATTTCATCTGCAAGGCCAAGAGCCAAAGCAAGTGAAGCCTTGAAAGATTCGCCGCCTGATAGAGATTTTACGCTTCGATGGGTGCCGTTGTAGTGGTCGATAACGTCTAAATCAAGTCCACTTTGACCCGATTTTGATAAGGCTTCCTTACGGCGAATCAAGTCGTACTGACCGTCGGTCATAATCATTAGCCTTGTGTTGGCCTTGGCTATAATTCGGTCAAAAAAGTTCATTTGAATGTAGGTTTCAAGCATAATTTTTTCCTTGCCGCTAAGTCCACCATTTGCGGTGTTGGAGAGTGCCTTTACCGAAGCATATTTCTTTTCTGTAGCAATGAGATTGCCGGAATTTTTTATTACGTTATCAAGGGCGGAGGTATTTGTTGTTATACGACTGTGAATTATTTTCGCCTTATTTTCAATAGAAACTAATTCGTTTTCAAGGGAACTTAGCTTTTCCTTCTCTTTTTCCAAATCAAGTTCATTGTCTTCGCCAATTCGCTTTAAAATTTCCTCCTTAGCCGCTTTAAGCGAGGCTAAGTTTTCTTTGCTCTGATTTAATTTTTCAGTAGCTTTGTCAAAATTGTAGGATAGAGTTTCGGCGGATTTTATTAAGGTTAAAATCTCGGCTTCCGCCTTTTCCTTAGATTCAAGAGTAAGTTTTTCTTTAAGCTCCAAAATGCGTTTTTCAAGAACTGAATTTTCTGCAGTTTTGGTTTTTATATTGTCTGCAATTTCCAAAAGCTTAGTTTTGGAAAGTTCGAGATTTTTATTTTTTTCGGGTAGGGATTTTTCTATTTCTTCCTTGCGATAGATTTTGCTTTCTACCTTTTTTATTTCCATTTCCAAGGCTTCCAAATCTGTAAATATATCCGAGAGTTTAACGGATATTAAAGACTTTGCGTCATCTAACAAAACATCACCTAAAAGGGTTTTGATTTCGCCTAACACAGACCCTTCTTTTTCATCTAAAGCACCCTTTAAATTGCCCGCCTTTGTGCGTGCAGAGTTGGTGCTTGCAATCTGCTTTTCAAGTTCAATTTGCAAGTTTTTAAGCTCCTCTTTGGTGGGGGCATTTGAGGGCTTTGCGGCAGGTTTTGGGTGGGATAGGGAGCCACAAACGGGGCAGGGCTCATGGGGATTAAGGGTATCGGCCAAAATTCCCGCCTGTGCGTTAAGGTATGCGGTGCTTTGTGCCTTGTAATTGGCGTCGGCGGTGTTAGTGATAGCCTGTTTTTCATTATAATCCTCTATCGCCTGTTTGTAGTTTAATTTGGCAATTTCAAGGTCGGCGATATTATTTTTAAGGGTGGACAATTTGATGTGATTATCTTTTAAAACTTTTTTGTCGTTTTCCAATTTAAGTTTTTCTTCCCCTGCTTTTTCCAGGGTTTTAAGCTCATTAGTAAGGCTAAGAATTTCCGTCTCCAAGGTTTTAAGGTAATTTTCACCGTTGGCTATACGTGTCTCACTGGTTTTGATAAACTCTCTGTTGTTAATAAAGAGGGTTTCTTTATTAGCCAACTCGTCGTAATCGGGCAAAAGAGCCTTTATTTTTGCCGCTTGTTCGGTTAAATCTTTGATTTTAGGTTGATTTAGCCTTTCTTCTTCTACTTTTTGAGCAAGGGTATTTTGAAGTTCAGTTTCTTTTAATAAATCGGTTTTATTTTTTTCTAAATCCGATTTTGCCTTAACAAGGTCGTTGGCCTTATTTACCGCCATTTTAACGGTGTCTAACTCCTTTTGTAAAGTTTCTTTTTCCTTTGATAAAGTTTCCCCGTTAGTTTTGTCATCATTTATTATTTTTTCCAAAAGAGAAATGGTGTCTTCCAATAAAAGTTCGCCGTTTTGTGCTTTTTTAACCTCGATAAAATCGGTGCTGTCTTCATCACACACAATACCCGAAATATACTGAGAAATACTACGCTTTATGATCTCACATTCATCATGAAGCTTGCCCGATTCTCTTTTTAGGCGGTCTTGCAAAAGACTGAATTTTTCGGTTTTGAAAATGTGACGAAAAATCTCCATTCGCTCCTTTGTGGGGGCGAGTAAAAGTTTTAAGAAATCTCCTTGTGCAATCATTGCGATTTGGCAAAATTGGTTTTTGTCAATGCCGATTATCTCTTTGATTGCATTGTCAACGTCTTTAATTTTGGTTACAATTTTTCCATCGGGGTAGGTAAGCTCGGCATTGGCGGTTTGTTTCGTGGTACCACCGCCACGCTTGGCCTCGCGTTCATACTCGGGATTGCGTTTTACGATGTATTCTTTGTCACGATAGCTAAAGGTAAGTTCCACCTCGGTGGGGGTGGAGTCGGTTGCGTATTTTGAGCGGAGCATAGAGGTATCACGATTATTACCGCTTGGGTCACCGTACAGGGCGTAGGTTATGGCATCAAAAATGGTGGTTTTTCCGGCACCTGTGTCACCTGTTATAAGGTATAATCCACCTGTACCCAGCTTGTTAAAGTCAAATTCGGTAACGTTGGAGTAGGGGCCAAATGCTGAAATTTTAAGTTTTAAAGGTCTCATTTAATTATCCTCCCAAATCTGACTTATAATATCTGTTATAAGTTCGGCTTGCTCATCGCTAAGGGGTTGACCGTTTTGAAGATGATAAAATTCCCTAAAATGCTCTAAGGGAGATTTTTCTTTAATATTTTCTGCACCCTTAATTTCATTTGCGGTACGGGTTCTTTTGTTGTCATAATCAAGCTTCATTATATTTTTATAGATAACTCTAAGCTTTGTAAGAACGTCGGGAATATCCTCCTCATCTGTGAGGGTTACGTGCATATAATCCTCGTTATAGGTAGTGTTCTCCCAAAAACTTTTAAGGGTGAGTTCCTCGTAACTGCCCTTAATTTCCACCATATCTCTTTTAGGGATTAGGGGAATAAAATCAAGGGTAATATTACCCTTATCGTTCATCTCTAAAATCGTTACGGTTTTTTTATCATTCGCTTCGGAGAAGGAATATTTTAAGGGAGTGCCGCAGTAACGGATATATTCACCGCCACCGCATTTTTGACTTCTGTGAATATGCCCTAAAGCAACGTAATCAAAGCCGTTAAAAACCGATGCATCTACGTTATCACTGCCGCCTACCGAAATATCCTCAGATTCGGTGCGGGTTGCCCCCGTTACAAATTGATGGGTGATTAAAAGATTGCGTTCAGAGGTATCGATTTTCATTGAATCTATGGCGGTTTTCAAAGCTTCTGTGTAGTTTGAAATTTCAGTTTCGGGGAAAAATCTTTTAACCTGTGACGGCTTTACAAAGGGGAGCATATAGACCTTTAATTCGCCAAAATCATCAGTTAAAGTTATGGGTTTCACCTCTCCCGAATACACGGGGGACATATAAATTCCGCTTTTATTCATAAGTCTGCCACCAAAGGCAATACGCTCGGCAGAATCGTGGTTTCCGCTTATAACAAATACCTTTAAATTCCGCTTTGAAAGGCTTACTAAAAAATTATCAAAAAGCTCTACCGACTCGGCAGAGGGGACAGATTTATCATAGACGTCTCCTGCGATAATAACCCCCTGAGGTTTTTGCTCGTCGATAATATTTATGATTTTTGTAAGTATGAATTCTTGGTCCTCAAGCATTGAAAATTCGTTAACTCGCTTGCCAAGATGTAGGTCGGATAAGTGCATAAATTTCATTTTATATCTCCCAAAATATGTTATTGTGTTTTTAATTTTTATCCTCTTTTTTCACAGCTGTAGGTGATTTTTTGAAGGTTTGCTTAAATAATTTTGAAAAATAATTACTATCACTAAAGCCACACCTCATAGCAACGTCAATTACCTTATACTCGGGATGTGTTTCGAGTATATTTTTAGCCTTTTTCAGGCGATAAAAATTCAAAAATTCTCTAAAAGCAAAGCCCGTTTCTTTTTTTAGGGTGCGAGAAAGATGTTCGGGACTTACAAAGCAGTAGGTCGCCGTTTGTTTTAGCGTAATGTTTGACATATAGTTTGCCTTGATGAAGAAAATCGCCTGCTCAACCAAGGAGCTTTTCTTTTTTTGCTTGTTTTCCGTTTCGTTTCTTATTAGCAGCAGTGCCAACTCGTAAATTTTATTTTTAATGGCTTTGCTCGAAAATTCATCAGGGTTATTATGTTCAAACTCTATATATTTGAAAATCTTTTTAATTTCCTCTTGAGTTTTGTCGGATTTTTTATGAAAATGAATGTTTGAAATTTTCAAAACCATATTTTCCGGCAAGGTTGACTCAGGAAAACATAATAGATTTCTTGAGTATTCATAATTTTCGTAATTGGTGTTATGAATAATACCGGGAGGCACAATGGCAATATCTCCTTCGGTTAATTCATAAGTTATTTCATCTATTAAGAACTTACAAGTGCCCTTTGTTAAGTAATAAATTTCAAATTCATTATGATAATGGGGCTTGCAGCTTACAATTGATGGGTTTGTGGTTATATTAAAATTTTCATTAAATACAAAAGCTATAGTCCCTTCCATTTGCATCACCATACAAATTATAAAACTTATAATCATAAAAATCAAGTTTTTTGTTCATTTATATCATCTTTTTGGTTGAAAATAGTAATTTGATGATATAAAATGTAAATGTAGATATAATTAAATATAATATCAGGAGGCAAAAAAATGAAGCATTTAAAAGATCGTGTTGAAGACATTAAAATTGCATATATTGGCGGTGGCTCACGTGGTTGGGCTTGGGGGTTGATGAGTGATTTAGCATCTGCTCCTGACATTTCGGGTAAGGTTTCACTCTATGATATTGATTATCAGGCCGCAGAAAACAACGTTATTATAGGTAACATATTCCGTGGCGTGGAGGGCGTTAAATCTGATTGGCAGTATAGTGCCGCAAAATCATTGGAAGAAGCATTAACAGGTGCTGATTTTGTTGTTGTTTCTATTTTGCCCGGTACCTTTGACGAAATGGAATCTGACGTACATACACCTGAAAAATATGGTATATATCAGTCGGTAGGTGATACCATAGGCCCCGGTGGTATTGTAAGAGCACTGCGTACCATTCCTATGTTCCAAGTAATTGGTAATGCCATAAAGGAATACTGCCCTAAGGCTTGGGTAATTAACTATACCAATCCTATGACTGTATGCGTAAAAACTCTTTACGATACGTTCCCTGAGGATAAGGCTTTTGGTTGCTGTCATGAGGTATTTGGCACACAAAAACTTCTTGCCGCCACCCTTAAAGAGTATTGCGGAATTGAAGATGTTGATCGTAAGGATATTAAGGTTGAGGTTACAGGTGTAAATCATTTTACCTGGCTTACAAAGGCACAGTATAAGGATATTGATATTTTCCCACTTTATGCAAAGCTCGCTTCTGAGTATGCTGAAACAGGCTTTACCAAGGGCAAGGATGCCAACTGGGCTAACAATCATTTTGAATGTAGCCATAAAGTTAAGTTTGATTTATTTAACAGATTTGGTTATATTGCAGCTGCAGGTGACAGACATCTTGCAGAATTCTGCCCCGGAAACTGGTATATTAGCTCTCCCGAAAAGGTTAAAGAATGGGGATTTGGTTTAACAAAGGTTTCTTGGCGTAAGGAAGAGTTGAAGAATAGACTTAAAAGAAGTGAAACTGCAATTTCCGGTGAAAGAAAAATTCATCTCAGCAATACCGGAGAGGACGGCGTAAATCAAATCAGAGCCCTCTTAGGTCTTGAGGATATGGTTACTAACGTAAATATACCAAACTATGGTCAAGTTCCCAATTTGCCTTTAGGAGCAGTAGTTGAAACTAACGCAGTATTTAGTGATAACAGCGTTGTTCCCTGCTTTGCAGGCGAGCTTCCTGCATCAATCTACGGCTTGGTTTCAAAGATTGTTGCAGAACAGGAAATGATTGTTAAGGCCGGAATTGAACGTGATTTGGATATAGCTTTTAACGCATTCACAAATGATTCACTTGTAACTGTTGATACAAAAACCGCCAAGGTGTTATTTGATGAAATGATTCAAAATACAAAAGAATATTTAAGGGATTATAATATCGACTAAGAATTATAAAAAAATCCAAAAAGGGCTGTAAAAAACATATAATTTACCGCTATCTTTCCGGCCGCGGAACGGGGCTTTGCCGTTCATACAAAACCTGTTCGGATAAAAATTATCTGACTGATATATTTATAAACATAAAATCTGCAACGAAAGTGCCTTTTCGCACTTTTATTGCAGATTTTTAATTTCTTTTTATTCTTATTCAAGGGGATTAAATGAATTTTGTTTTTTACATCCCCTTCTTCTTTTATATTGTTTAAGTTGATAATTATGAGTTTTTAAAGCTTGTACTCTTTATAAACCTTGCCGGATAAATCCTTCCAAAGGAAAAGACCGTCTTCAAAGGTCATATAGCTGTGAGCCGAACCCTCTTTGGGAATTGAAACCGAGCCGGGGTTTATATAGGTGTGGGTTGCAAAGGCTTCGCAAACGGGGACGTGGGTGTGGCCGTGAAGTAAAATATCCTCAGGTTTTAAGGGTGGGAGCTTTTCGCTTGTAAAGTTGTGTCCGTGAGTTGCGTATATCAGCTTGTTTTCATGGGTGATTACCGCATAATCGGCAAGAATGGGGAAGCTTAGCACCATTTGGTCAACCTCGGTATCACAGTTGCCACGAACACATAAAATTTTGTCGGATAGGGCATTTAGCATTTCAATTACCTGCTTTGGTGCGTAATCTTTAGGTAGGTCGTTGCGAGGACCGTGATAAAGAATATCTCCTAAAAGCAAAATTTTGTCTGCGTTTTCTTCTTCAAAAGCCTTTAAAAGCTCCTTGCAGTAAAAAGCAGAGCCGTGTATGTCAGATGCTATAAACCATTTCATAAAATTTTCCTCGTTTTAATAGTTTTGTATATTATAACACAACAAATTGATAGGCGCAAGCAGAATTTTTTTGTGGTTTTTCAGTGAAAAAACAGGCTAAAAGAAAACTTCCCGGCCGCGGAATGTGACTGGGAAGTATAGTTATAACTTATTCGGATTAAAAATCGAAGCCGGTCTTGAGAGCGGTAATATTTGCTTCAAGCAAATCAGCACGTTTTGCAGAAACAACCTTTTTCATTGCTTCTTTTGCGTTTTCAAAATCAACAACGCCGGTTTCTTTAATCATTTTGCCAAGCATAATCATATTGGCGAGGGTTGGGGTGCCTAAATCTGCTGCAAGCTTAGTTGCGGGGATGTAATAGGCATCAACGTCAGTGCGCTCAACCTTGCGACCGATAAGGGTGCTATCAATAATGATTTTTGCACCTTTAACGCAATCTGCCTCGTATTTGTCAAGAGAGGGGAGATTCATAGCGAGCAAAACGTCAGGATTTGAAACTATGGGAGAGCCAACGGGCTCATCGCTTAAAATTATGCTGCAGTTTGCAGTACCGCCACGCATTTCAGGACCGTAAGAGGGAAGCCAGCTTACTTCTTTGTTTTCAAAAAGTCCTTCGTAGGCGAGGCATTTACCTGCAAAGAGAACGCCCTGACCGCCAAAGCCTGCAATAAGAATTTGTGTTGTCATAAAGCTTAGTCCTCCTTTGCTGCATCCTTATCCCTATAAACGCCAAGGGGATAATAGGGAATCATTTTTTCGTCTACCCATTTAAGAGCGTTGCTGGGAGTCATACCCCAGTTTGTAGGACAGGTGGAAACAACCTCAACAAGAGAGAAGCCTTTGCCCTCAACCTGATTTTTAAATGCCTTTAAGATAGCCTTTTTAGCATTTTTAATGTTTTTTACGTTATTTACAGCAACACGCTCAATGTATTGAGGGGCGTCAAGCTGAGAAAGCATTTCGCTAACCTTTATAGGATAACCTGCGGTGTTAACGTCACGACCGTAGGGAGAGGTTTGGGTTACCTGACCGGGAAGGGAGGTAGGAGCCATCTGACCGCCTGTCATACCATAGATTGCATTGTTTACAAAAATAATGGTGATATTTTCGTTTCTGGTTGCGGCGTGAACGGTTTCAGCCATACCGATGGAAGCGAGGTCGCCATCACCTTGATATGTAAAGATAATGTTTTCGGGCATACAACGTTTAAGACCTGTTGCAACAGCAGGTGCTCTGCCGTGGGCAGCTTCAATCATATCGCATGCAAAATAATCGTAGGCCATAACAGCACAACCAACAGGTGCTACACCAACGGTTTTACCCTCAATGCCGAGTTCATCAATTGCTTCGGCAACAAGACGGTGAATAATACCGTGTGTACAACCGGGGCAATAGTGAAGAGGTGCATTTGTAAGTGATTTAGGTTTTTCAAATACTACCATTACTCATTCTCCTTTGCAAGTTTTTCGATAGCGGCAAGTACCTCTTCGGGAGATACAATCATACCGCCTGTACGATTGCAAAGCTCAACGGGCTTTGCACAGTTGGTAGCAAGCTTAACGTCCTCTATCATCTGACCCATAGAAAGTTCAACAGATAAGAAACCTTTAACCTGCTTTGAAGCCTCTTTTAAAGCGTCTTTCGGGAAGGGCCAAAGGGTGATTGGGCGAATAAGACCAACCTTAATACCTGCCTTTCTTGCAGCAACAACAGCGTTTTTGGAAACACGTGCGGCAATACCAAAGGCAACTACGCAGTACTCGGCATCCTCCATCATAAAGGATTCGTACATACATTCGTTTTCTTCAATTTGTTTATAGCGTTCAAAACGCTCAAAGTTAGTTTGCTCAAGAACCTCGGGCTTTAAGAAAAGGGAATTTACAATATTGTGATTACGCTCACATTTTGTTCCTTTTAATGCCCAGGGCTTTTCTACAGGAGTAGTATTTACCTCGGGAATTTCAACAGGCTCCATCATCTGACCCATTGTACCGTCGGCTAAAAGCATAGCGGGAACTCTGTACTTGTCAGAAAGGTCAAATGCCTTGATAGTAAGGTCTGCCATCTCTTGAACTGAAGCGGGAGCCAAAACAATAAGGCGATAGTCACCGTGTCCGCCACCTTTTGTAGCTTGGAAATAGTCTGCCTGAGAGGGCTGAATACCACCAAGACCGGGGCCGCCACGTTGAACGTTAACAATAAGACCGGGGAGGTCAGAACCTGCCATATAGGAGATGCCCTCTTGTTTTAAGGAAACACCCGGGCTTGAAGACGAGGTCATAACACGAAAACCTGCGGCGGCAACGCCATAAACCATATTTATAGCAGAAACTTCGCTTTCGGCTTGTAAAAATACACCGCCAACCTTGGGCATTCTTTTAGCCATATATGCGGCGATTTCAGTTTGTGGTGTGATAGGATAACCGAAATAATGCATACAACCTGCTTTAATAGCGGCTTCTGCAATAGCTTCGTTACCTTTCATCAATACTTTTTCACTCATTTACTTTTTCTCCTACCTTTCAACTGTGATTACGCAGTCAGGACACATGGTAGCGCAAAAAGCACAACCGATACATTCTTCCTGATTGGTTATTTCAGCAGGAGAATGTCCCTTAGCATTCAATTTATCTTTTGAGAGAACGATTATCTTTTTAGGACAAGCATCTACACAAAGGCTACAGCCCTTGCAAAGGTCTGTATTAAAGGTTACTTTAGCCATATTAAATCTCCTTTATATCAAAATATTTCTCTTGCAAATTAAGTTGTAAGAGATTGTTTAAATTTATATTTTTAATTACATCGGCAGTAGCTGATGTAAAAATTACGGGCAGGTTGGTTTTGCGTGATAACTCTTCTGCTTTACCGACGGTTCCTAAAACCCTTTGGGCGGTGGTATCTGCACCAATATTAGAGTTATTGATTATTGCGGTAAAGGGGATTCCCGATGCTGACTCTATCTCACGCATAACCTCAATTGCTTCATCAACGGTACGGGTGAGAGGTCTGTAAAAATTGGCAACGAAAATCATTTCATAATTACTTTCTTCCAGAATGGAATCACGGTATCTACCAAGGGCATAAGCACCTCGGTCATCGCCACCAATATCCATAACGGCATAAAAATCCTTTTGTTGCACTAGGGAGTAAATCTCTGCGGGCAGTGCGGGGAGGTCAACGTTTGTGTTGGCAAATGATGGGGAAATTAGTTCAATCCCCGCATCATTTAACTCTTTTGCACTATCCTTTGTTCTAAAATAGGGATTTACAATATCAAGGTCGGCAATTTTAATTTTTTCAATTTCTTTTCGCATTTTAAGAGCGAAATTAACTGCAATGTTTGTTTTGCCGCTACCGTAATGCCCTGCAAAAAGGGTTACACGCTTATATTTATAATCAGCCATTGCAAACCTTTACGCTCCAACCGAATTTATCCTCAGTTTTACCCCACTGGATAGCGGTGAGTTCGTCATAAAGTTTTTGGGTGAGAGGGCCGATTTTGTTATCAGAAATTGTATATTCCTTGCCGTTGTAGAAAAGATGTCCGATAGGTGATACAACAGCAGCAGTACCTGTACCCCAAGCCTCTTCGAGAGTACCGTTTTCCACTGCTTCAAAAAGTTCGTCAACAGAGAAAAGTCTTTCCTCAACCTCATAACCCCAGCTGCGAAGAAGCTCAATGCTGGACTTTCTTGTAATACCGGGGAGAACAGAGCCTGTGAGCATGGGAGTAACGATTTTGCCGCCAATTTTGAACATAACGTTCATAGCGCCAACCTCTTCAATGTATTTCCTCTCAACGCCGTCGAGCCATAATACCTGAGCATAGCCCTTTTCTTCGGCACGTTTACCTGCACGAAGACTTGCTGCATAGTTACCGCCACATTTTGCATAACCTGTACCGCCACGAACAGCACGAACGTCTTCAGATTCAATAGCGATTGAAACGGGATTAAGACCGGTTGCGTAATAAGCACCAACGGGGGAGCAGATTACGGCAAACACAGCATTGCTAACAGCATGAACGCCAAGGTGTGGGTCGTTACCATAAAGGAAAGGACGAAGATAAAGTGAAGTGCCCTCGTTATGGGGAACCCAGTCCTTTTCAAGCTCAACAATGGTGTTAAGAATATCAAGGCAGGCCTCTTCATCAATAGTGGGGAGGCAAAGACGCTCTGCAGAATTATTAAGACGTTTAACGTTCTCTAAGGGTCTGAAAAGACGGATAGAACCGTCCTCTGCACGGTAAGCCTTCATACCTTCAAAAATTTCTGCACCATAGTGGAATACGGTGGAGGCAGGATGGGTGGGAATAGGGCCAAAGGGAACTATTCTTGCATCGTGCCAGCCTTTATCGGCTGAGTATTCCATTAAAAACATATGGTCGGTAAAAATTTTACCAAAGCCTAATTTGCTTTCGTCGGTAGGACGCTCTTTAGGACAATCGGTTTTTGTAATTGAAATATCATATTTCATAACAATTTCCTCCTTACAAAGCTAATTGCTTATTATAATTTATTTCTTTGGATTTTACCGCTTGCAGTTTTGGGCAATTCATCACGGAAAACAACAACGCGGGGATATTTATAAGGTGCAGTATTTTCTTTTACGTACTGCTGAATTTCACGTTTTAATTCTTCGGTGCCTTCAGTGCCGGGTACAAGTACGATGCTTGCCTTAACTATTTGACCGCGAACCTCATCAGGCATAGCAGAAACGCCACATTCAAGAACGTAGGGAAGCTCCATAATAACGTTTTCAATCTCAAAGGGTCCTATGCGGTAGCCCGAGGATTTAATAACGTCATCAACACGTCCAACGTACCAGTAGTAGCCGTCCTCATCACGCCAAGCGGTATCACCTGTGTGGTAAAGACCTGATTTTTTGCATTCGGCAGTTTTTTCTTCATCCTCATAATAACCGGTGAACAAACCACAAGGTGAGCCGTTTTTAATGTTAATTACAATTTCACCAACCTCACCAACGGGTACGGGTTTATCATCGGCATCTACAAGGCTAATATCGTATAGAGGTACGGGTTTACCCATAGAACCAACACGTGTTTTTGTGCCTGCAAGATTCGCAAGGGCAACGGTGGTTTCTGTCTGACCAAAGCCTTCCATAATCTGAAGTCCTGTTGCTTTTTCAAACTGACGGAATACCTCGGGATTAAGAGCTTCGCCTGCTGTGGTCATATGCTCAATGGTGCTTAAATCAAATTTAGATAAATCTTGTTTAATCATCATACGGAGCATTGTGGGTGGTGCGCAGAAGGTAGTTACGCCGTATTTTTTAAACATAGGCATAATATCGTTGGCATCAAAACGGTCAAAATCATATACAAAAAGACCTGCTTCGCAGAGCCATTGACCGTAAATTTTACCCCAAGCAGCCTTTGCCCAACCTGTATCGGAAATTGAGAGGTGAAGACCATCGGGATTTACGCAGTGCCAATACTTTGCGGTAACGAAGTGACCGAGGGGATATTTATAGTTGTGAGCAGCAATTTTGGGATTGCCAGTTGTACCGGAAGTAAAGTACATAAGCATTAAATCATCCCCTGAGGGAGAATCTTCTGTGCGGTTAAACTTACCGGTGTAAAGGGAATATTCATCGTCAAAATAACGCCAGCCCTCACGACGCTCACCAACAATGATTTTTGTTTCAAGTGTTGGGCAATTCTTAGCGGCTAACTCTACCTGATCAGGAACACCGTCGTCAGAGGTGGAGATTATCATTTTAACTCCCGCTTTATTAAAGCGATAGGTTATATCATGCTCCTTTAACTGATTGGTTGCGGGTATTGCGATTGCACCGATTTTGTGAAGTGCAACCATACAGAACCAGAACTGATAGTGGCGTTTTAAAACCAGCATTACTTTATCGCCTTTTTTGATGCCAAGAGATTTAAAGTAGTTAGCGGTTTGTGATGAAGCACGCTTAATATCGGCAAAGGTAAAGCGACGCTCGGTCTTATTTTTATCAATATGTAATAGGGCGAGTTTATCGGGCTTTTTATTGCCTAAAGCATCAATAACGTCAAAGCCGAAGTTAAATGAATCCTCGTTTTGGAAGTCGATTGCTTTTAAAATGCCATTTTCATCCTCAGAGGGGATAACGAATTTTTCCCATATACGACCCTCAAACTTAGCAGTTTTCTTTTTGGGTGATGCAACAAATTCACGCGCACCGCCATGAATAAGCTTTTGAATAGGCTCACTGGAGGGGTTAAGAACTATTGCGTAGAAAATACAATCCTGATTTTCTGCAGCAATCATACCGTGAGGAGTGGATGAATCGTAATAGATGCTGTCGCCCTCATGCAAGAGTTCAACGTGGTCGCCCACCTGAACCTTTAGGGTACCCTTAACAACAATATCGCACTCCTGACCCTCATGGGTGGTGAGTTCAATATCGGCGTTTTGTGCAGCCTCATCAAAATCTGAAATAACGTAAAGAGGCTCGGCAATACGGTTTTTAAAGGCAGAGGCAAGGTTATAATAGGTCATACCGTGTGCCTTTTGAATTTCCTGACCTTCGCCCTTGCGGGTTACGGTATAGCCTGCAAGACGGGGGCTTGTACCCTCGATAATATCGGTAACGTCAACGTTAAGTGCCAATGCACAACGGTACAAAAAGGCAAAGTTAAGGTCGCTCTCTCCCGCCTCGCAGGAAAGATATTCTTCTTCGGTAATACCTGTTTTAAGTGCCATTTCGGCAGGTGTAAGACCAACGATTTCACGCAAGGTTTTAATACGTTGTGCCATTTCTTGAATTTTAAATTCAAGACCTGTAGCTGTACTCATAATAAAGTAATCCTCCTAGATTTGGGTGGGTTGAATAAAAAAGCCCGCCCCAAAGATTTTTCTTTGAGACGAGCTATAAGTTATTCGCTTATACCCCGCGGTACCACTCAAATTGCACTAGACGTGCCACTCAGGTTCTAACAAACCATATGCCTTTACGCAGCAATCACGAGAAAGTTCTAATAGGGGAAATACCCTTTCTTCTTTCCAACTCAGAAGCTACAAACAAGGAGTTTTCAAAGCGACTTGCACCAACCGTCGCCTCTCTGCATTGAAAGGATTCCAAGTTCCTCTTCGTCAAAGTTTTTATATGTGATAATGATTATAGCATATAAATAAATTTTTGTCAAGATTAAAGTTTATTTCTTTGGATTTTTCCGCTGATGGTTTTGGGGAGGGAATCACGGAAAACAACCACACGCGGATATTTGTAGGGAGCGGTGTGTTCTTTTACGTACTGCTGAATCTCACGTTTGAGTTCGTCGGTACCTTCGGTTCCGGGAGTAAGCACGATACTTGCTTTTACAACCTGACCTCTGATTTCGTCGGGAACGGCAGAAACACCGCATTCAACAACGTAAGGGAGTTCCATAATAACGCTTTCAATCTCAAAGGGTCCAATGCGGTAGCCCGAGGATTTAATAACGTCATCTATACGGCTAACGTACCAGAAGTAGCCGTCCTCATCACGCCAGGCGGTATCGCCGGTGTGGTAAAGGCCATCGTACCAAGCGTCCTTTGTTTTTTCTTCATCAAGATAATATTCTTTAAATAGGCCGCAAGGAGTTTCTTTATCGGTATGGATTACAATTTCGCCAACCTCACCGGTAGCAACCGAGTTGCCGTCGGGGTCAACAATATCCACGTCGTATTGGGGAGATGCCTTACCCATTGCACCGATTTTAGGTGTGGTGCCGTAAAGATTTGCAATAGTAAGGGTGGTTTCGGTTTGACCAAAGCCCTCTCTAATCTTAAGGCCGGTGGTCTTGTAGAATTGGTCGAATACCTCTCTGTTAAGAGCTTCGCCTGCCGTGGTAACGTACTTCAAGGAGGAGAGATCGTATTTATTGATGTCGGCTAGCAAGAAGAAACGTAGCATCGTGGGAGGAGCGCAGAAGGTGGTAATATGATATTTTGCGAACAAGGGGAGAATATCCTCTGCCTTGAATTTGTCAAAGTCATAGGTGAATACTGCAGCTTCGGAAAGCCATTGACCATAGAGCTTGCCCCAAACGGATTTACCCCAACCTGTATCGGAGATGGTAAAGTGCAAGCCGTTTCTGTCAACGTTGTGCCAATATTTAGCAGTTACCAAGTGACCGAGGTTGTATTTTTGGGAGTGTGCTGCAATTTTGGGATATCCTTCGGTACCGGAGGTGAAGTACATTAGGCAGATATCGTCAATTTTGGTGTCTACTCTATCGAGTTTTTCACTAAACTTAGGCATTTCTGCATCAAAGTCATTCCAACCCTCTCTCATTGTGCCACCAACTTGAATTAGCGTCTTAACGGTGGGGGAGGTCTTTAGCGCTTCTTCACACTCGTTTTGCATATAATCGTCGCCGACCATAACTACGGCCTTAATCTTAGCGGTGTTGAAGCGATATTCATAATCGTGAGCCATAAGTTGGTTGCTTGCAGGTACTGCTACTGCGCCCAGCTTATGTAGAGCTACCATTGCGTACCAGAATTGATATCTGCGCTTAAGCACTAACATAACGGCGTCGCCCTTACCAATTCCCAAAGAACGGAAGTAGTTTGCAGTACGATTGGACTCTTCACTCATATCACGGAAGGAGAAAATGCGTTCGTTCTTTTGGTTATCGAGCCATACCATAGCCGTTTTGTCGGGTGACTTTTCGGCAATAGCATCAACAACGTCATAACCAAAGTTGTAGTTGTCTTCGGGATGGAAATCAAGTTTAACAAGTCTACCTTTTTCATCAAGAGTGGGGGTCATGAACTTGTGGAAGATTTCCTTGTATTCCTTGTTGGTTTCACTTGCATCAACGCTGGTGAGCTCGTGAATTTCGGAAAGGGTCTTGGAATTTTTAATAACTACTGCCAGGAATTTGCAATCTCCGTCGTATGCAACCATACCGTGCGGAAGATTTGCATTGTAGTATATGGAATCGCCCTCGGTTAGAATGGTGGTGTAGTTGTCGATAGTAACGCGAAGTTTACCCTCCAAAATATAGTCGAACTCTTGGTCGTCGTGGGTGGAAACTTGTACGGGCTTGTTTGCCTCTTCGGGGTCGTACTTTGCTGTTACCAAGAAGGGTTCTGCGCTCTTGTCTTTGAAGATTGCAGCGCGGTGGATATATTCAAAGCCGTGCTCTCTTTCAAGGCTTCTACCTTCGCCTTTACGCGTTACTTGGAAACCTGTAAGACGGGGCGTTTCACCGGCGATAAGTTGAATGATATCAACGCCAAAATGTTTTGCAAGCTTTTGTAGGAAGTTGAAAGTAAAATCAACCTTGCCTGCTTCAGCATCGCGATACTCGGAGATGCTTACTTGAGCGACTTTTGCTGCTTCTTCAACGCTAACGTCGGAAGCTTCGCGTAGATACTTTAAACGGGTTGCAATTTGCTTGATTTCGTAATTATTATACATATATTCCTTATATTAGGTGTTGCACCTATTTTTTTAAACTTTTCCTATTATATAATATTTATCCGTGGTGGGCAACAATTCTAAACACAAAAGTAAAGACCACCTACGGTGGATTTTAAAACTACTATTAATTTGTCCGTTGTACTCTGCTGGACTAGCGCCTAAAATATATCCCCCCTAGGGGATAATAATAATGGATATTATAATGGAAATAATAGCGCAAATAGCCATAACCTTAAATTTAAGGTTGGAAAAAGATGCTATTTGATTGTGAGAGCCATTCTTTCTCATACAACGTCCTTTGCTTTTAATGTTTAGTAGTATAGCACTATGAAACTTGGATTTCAAGTAGTAAAAAGAAAAAAATTAAAATTTTTTAATTGGAGCCTAATAGCTTTAGAAATTTAAAACAAGTCTTTGGTTTTCGGTCTTTGGTTAAATAGCTCGGCAAGCAAGAAGGCAATTAGCACCTCTATGCCAATTGCGAAGCCACCGGAAAGCGAGCCGGTTATTTCAATAACGAGTACGATTGCCGTTATTGGAGTACGGAAAGTTGCACCCAAAAATGCAGCCGAGCCAACTATGGCGAATGTTAAAAAATACTCTTCCGGGACTCCTAACTGAATGAAAAGTTTACCCATAAGTGCACCTATTAGCGCACCAATACTAAGGGAGGGAAGAAGGATTCCACCTATGGAGTCTGAGCCCATAGCGAGAAGCGTGAGGATAATTTTAACCAGAAGAAGAACGAGAAGCATCCACCAAGAGAGATTGGATGAAACAATGTCTTGAAGTAAACTTGCGCCACTACCAAGTGCAGATATTAGAAAGATGCCTACCGTACCGGTAAGGAGATAGGCGATAATTAACTTTACTAATGGATGAAGTTTTTTAACGAACTTAATCTCTTTAATAAGTACTAACGATTTGCTAAATACTACTGCCATAAGCCCACATATTACGCCTAATATAAGGAGTGTCCAGGAATGAGCGAAGGGGAGGACGTTAATTGCTACGTTGAGGAGTCTTTCTTGCATGCCGAGTAGGGAGCGTAAAGCCGTTGAAGTAAACAGTGAGGTTACGACGCTACCACAAGCTGCGAGTATAACGTAGGGGCTAAACTTTTGTTCAAGTTCCTCTATTGTGAAAACAAGACCGGTAATGGGTGCGTTAAAGGCAGAGGTTATCGAAGCCGAAAAACCGGACACGGTAACCGAGGTTTTTAATTCTTTACGATCCTTTTCCGACACCTTTTTGCCTTTGTATAGTTTGGAAAGTAGGGCGCCGATAGAGGTTCCAATTGCAGTAGAGGGACCTTCTACGCCAAAGGATAAACCACCGAAAAATGAAACGTATGAGCCCAAAATCGTGCCCACGATAGTGCGCCACCAAGAGAGGGGATGCAAAGCCCTGTCGTGTGCTTCGTTAGCGGCAATACCATTACCTTTTGCTTCGGGGAGAAATTTGATTATAACGTAACTTAAAAACGCAAGAATTACGAGAGCTAGGAACAGTAGGGGAATAAAGGCGGGATTTTCCGCGACCTTTTTGTACAAATCTTTTGAAGAGTGGGACAGGAGCTCTGCAATGAAGGAATAAAGAACGACTACAACGCCACTAAACACACCCGTGAGGGCGCTGAAAAAAAGTATGGGGCAACACTTTGACAAATGATCTTGTAGCTTTTCCTTGTTCATTATTTCCTTATTATTTATTATGAAAGTTTATTTTTAAGCGAGAGTAACGCTTTGTTTTTCTTTTCCTCAAAAATGACCTTGTTGTTTTCAAAGAGGTTGTTGCCTTCGGTATCG
>JAZSJA010000012.1:0-2485 GCA_045534095.1 Acutalibacteraceae bacterium
ACAAAAAGTAAAAAATCAGAATGGAGCCTGTTCCTGAATGAACGAAACAGAATCTGTTATAACAGCCTTTGCAGGAGATGTGTTAACAGCTGTAAGCAGAGTTTCAGAGCTGTGGTTATATCCTGCAATTATGTATCAAAAAGGAGCGTGAAAGATAGTGGATAATGAAGCCTTTTTCAAAATGCCGAAGGTGTTATTTACGGATAAATACAAAGGTTTATCTGCCGAAGCAAAGCTGCTTTATGGCTTGATGCTCGACAGGATGCAGTTATCTGCAATAAACGGTTGGTGTGATAAAAACGGTGAGGTCTTTATCTTTTACACCATTGTCGAAACAAGCGAAGTGCTTGGCTGTGGACATGACAAAGCCACAAGATTACAGCGTGAGCTTGAAAAACATAATCTGCTTCGTCGTAAATATCAGGGTAAAGGTAAGCCTGCAAAGCTATATGTTTTAAGTGTGCCGAAAATAAGCATTGAGCCTCCGTAAAACTCGCAAGTAATAAGACTGAGCAGAGTAAGACTGAGATATATACTATCCGAAAAAAGAGAATATATTTTTAATTTAGTTAGTAGTAACTCTAAGTATATAAGGTGACTTGGCTGAATGCGAAAAGCTGATAAAACAACGCATTTCTTCTTCGGCGCGTAAAAAATTTTTCAAAAAATTCAGGAACATTTTTATAGCGCTTATTCCCATTACTTTCAGGGGCGGTTTTGATAAAAAGAAACTGCCCCCACAAATGTGAGAACAGTTAAAAATTTTTATTCCTTCATTGTTTTTTTGCAATATCGGACATAACTTGTGAATCTTAAATTGATTCCCAATGATTGTGCTAATTCTGCTATTGTACTATCATCGTCATCGGTGTACCAACAGTTTCCTATTATACTGTTGATTTCTGTAAAACCTGCAAGGACAGTTTCTTCATACAAATCTTCAAATATATCCGGGCGTTTCTGCATAAGAACTTCCTGAACTTTTTTAGAGAGAGCTGAAAAGGTTTCTTTGGTTACAAAACCGGTAGATGTTACGAACAATCCTCCCGGCTTCAATACCCTATATGCTTCCTTTAATGCTTTTGCTTTATCACCAATGGCATTACCAATACCGCCGGCATCTGAAATAACATCAACAGAATTATCCTTAAATGGCATATTGCAAAAATCAAAAGTTGCATAATAAAGATTTGGAAAATCAATTTTTTTATCTAAAAGATTTTTCCACTCTTTTACTACCGTTGATGAAATATCGCTGATGATAATTGTAGCATCCGAATCTGATTTAAGAACATACGGCATAAAACCGCCACCTGGCCCTGCACCTATTTCAAGAATAATCCCGCCATGTTCTGCTATGGTTTTACCAACATTATCTAAGAAATCATTTTTTGAGATTGCATTTGTCCAATTGTGCGGCACCCAATTATTTTTTATGATTTCTTTACTCCAAATATCATTGCGGTTTTCTTCGGGAGTAAAATATGATATTCCGTTTTTAGAAGTATCTTTATCAGTAAGGTCTAAAATCAGGTTCCTATCTTCCAATAATTCATTGATATTTGTTCCGTACAAATGTGATAATTCCAGCAAAATTTCAATAGTTGGCAATGTAGTTCCGCATTCCCATTTTGAAACAGCCTGCGGTGTAACACCAAGCCTTTCAGATAACTCCGCTTGTGATAAGTTCATTTTTCTTCTGAACAAGGCTATACGTTTACCAAAATGAATTTGGTTTATCATAAGTTACGCTCCTTTCAGTGATATTTTTAGTATAGCAATATTGCTATAAACATAAAAGCGATGTGTATTTTATGATTTTACAAAAACAACAACTTGGAGTTGTGTTAACTACTTAAAGAAAAATTATTTATAAGTAAATTATACAACTCCATATCAAACAAATCAACCTGAATACATATCCTCGTGCTTTAAGTTCAAGTGCGGGGATTTTTTATGCAAAAATCCAAAACAAAGGAAGTGAAAAAATGCTTTAGCAAACCAACCGAAAAAGCAGTAAAAAATGTGGTATAAGTCTTAGCAAGCACTGGATTTGTGCATACAAATTCCACTTGTTATGGGTGTCTCGCCTTCCGGCTCGGTCGGTGCTTTTGAATGCAAAATGCATTCAAAGGTCTCCACCGGAGACCCGCACCCCTAAAACCCGTATAAAAACCGACAAAACAAAAAGTCGCACTCCGAAAGGAATGCGACGATACATAAAACTACAAAATATTTATTAAACTCTATTTTAAGCAAAAAAATTGAGTATTCACAAGAGAATCCCTTATGAATACTCAATATGGTCCGAGTGACGGGATTCGAACCCATTCAACCAAGAAATATATAGGCGCAACACTTGCTTGGAGCGCTGCGTGTCGCTTCTTATTTTTCTTCTCCTCCGCCTCGCTTCATCTGTCACCGACAGCACTCGGCTCCGTCACCTGGTCCCTCACATTGCTTCGGGACAGACAAGAGGCCGTGG
>JAZSJA010000126.1:0-5754 GCA_045534095.1 Acutalibacteraceae bacterium
AAAATCGGGGCTGTAAAAAAACATACGCGCGATAAATTGTTATTTATCGTGCGTATGTTGGGTGAAAATTGTAGGGGGCGGCGATTTTCGACGCCCCGTTTATTTCTAACCTTTTCCGGTATGTCGTAAACGCCATACCCTTGTATAATAAAGTCAGCTCCAAAATACAGAAAAATAATGATATAATTAGCATGACACTGTGGATTGGTTGCCATCCCCTCCGGCAAAATTTCTTGACTGGTTCTTGTAGGCTACAACCACAACGCTCTGCTTCAAAGTTAATTAGTTGGATAACACTTTGATGTTTTATATCTTGCAAGGTTACTTGGCTTAGCGCTTGTGGATCACAGTGATCTTTATTTTTAGGAGTTGTTCTCTATGTTTTTTGTAGGTATTGATGTGGCATCTCAAAAACATGATTGCTGTGTTCTTGATGCACAAGGAAAGGTTTTTATTCAGTTTCAATTCCAAAATAACCATAAAGGATTTTCCTATTTGCTTGAAACTCTTTGTGGCTTGGATTCTGTAGAAAATATAAAGATCGGACTGGAAGCTACCGGCATCTACAGTACCAATCTGTTGGACTTTCTCTGGCGGAATGGATTTGAAGCAACCACCTTCAATCCCCTACATATCAAAAAGCGTCTTAGCGCTACCACTCTAAGAAAAACCAAAACAGATAAATCTGATGCAAAATTCATTGCAGATACCGTTATGCACGAAAACTCTCAGCCCGATACTCCTGTATTATACCACATATCTGAGTTAAAGTCACTAACAAGATTTCGTTTTCAACTTGTCAGCGATTGTTCTCGTGCAAAAATTCAGGCAAAAGCGGCTCTGCATATTCTATTTCCTGAGTTTTCTTCAGCTTTTTCTGATGTTTTTGGGTCTTCTGCTAAGGCTGTACTTAACAAATATCCCTCGGCTTTTGATATTGCAAAATGTCGAGCTTCCTCTCTTGAAAAACTCTTATTAACTGCCTCTAGAGGCAGATTCGGCCGACTTAAAGCTGAACAATTAAAAACTTTAGCAAAACACTCTATCGGTATTTTTTCTTCTGCAAAAGCGCTTTCTTTACAATTTCATCTTCAGCAAATTGCTTTATTTGAATCTCAAATAGCTCAAGTGAATTTACAAATAAAAGCCATTATGGATGATATTGCTTCACCCATTTTATCTATTCCTGGCATTGGTTATACCTTGGGTGCCGCTATTTTAGCTGAGATTGGAGATATTCATCGCTTTTCTTCACACGCTAAGCTTCTTGCTTTTGCTGGAATGGAACCGAGCGTTTACCAATCGGGTAATTTCCGTCCTTCTTCCGGGAAGATGGTGAAACGTGGTTCCCCTCATCTTCGTTGGGCTCTTGGTCAAGCTGCTAGACTTGTTCCTCAATATTCTAATACATTTTCTCTATACCTTAACAAGAAAATATCCGAAAACAAACACTACTGTGTCGCTACTTCTCATGTAGCTAAAAAGCTGGTTCGTGTGTTGTTTGCCATTCTTTTAAAGAATATTTCTTTTAACGATAATATTTCTGATTTTGTTGCTTGACTTTTTATAGTTGGTCTACGGTTTGAAATTCCTTTCGGAATTTCAAACTACAATTTATCGCACGTATGTTTTTGCAACCCCTTAATTTTTACCAACATACAGGGGAATGACTACACTGTTGAGATAACGAGGCGGAAGCTCCTCTTGTTTAATTTCGCTAACCTTTGCTGCCTCTGCAATGCTTTCATTTGAAAGGTGAGGATTATTAAGATTTTTTCCATATAATCTAATCTCGCCTTTATTATGGGGTAGGAGCGGTTCTTTTCGGTATCGGTATAAAGCTTACTAAGCATACTGTAAAAAAGTGACATCTCCACAATGTTAAAGCCCGATAACACCAGAGGGTTTTCCTTTAATCTTATCACACAACAAAAACACCGTAGGAAAAACTAATCTGTTTTCTTACGGTGTTTTGTTAATTATAAATATTTATACTACTTTTCGGTATTTTCAGAACAAAAAATAGGTTTCAGTAGTTTTAGAATGGCATCAATAACCTTTTCTACAATGGATACAAGATATTTTAAGATTACTGCCGAAATTAAAACGGCAACTATAACTATAAATATGTTTAAATAAGGATTATTTGTTAAATCCATTAAAGTAAAAGGCCCTAAAATAAAGAATTGATGCACAATATAAATGAAAAATGAGTATTTATCACTTAAATCTAAAAATGCATTTCTTTTTAGATTTTTAAATAAAACAACAAACAATAAAGCAATTGATATGCCTAAAAATGCGTGAGCATATTTTACAAATAAATCAAATCTTTCTGAGGTGCGAGGGCTTACGTAGGTGTAGTATATTCTCACAGCGTTCATCAACACAGTTAATATCGCAAGAAGACAGGTTAAAATTTTAAATATTGATGGTTTATAGTTTTGCATAAACACAGCGGCAAAGTAACCAAATAAATAGCAGAATATTCTGTCAAAGCGGAAGTGTGAACCAAAAACAAGAAAAATATCCGATAAAAAACAACTCATAAATCCAAAAACCAATAAAAACATAGGCCATTTTAATTTTTTCATTTTTTCTGCCAAACCGCTTAAATATGGAGTTATAAAATAGCAGAACAAAATATAGCTTATAAACCAAAGATGTCCCAGTCCCCCTATGGTCTTTCCACCGAGCAATACGTGGAAAATTTTGGGCTTGCTGACGTAATTACTGTGGAAAAGATAAAACAGTATAATTGCAGGAATTAAAAAGGTGTAGTATGGTACCAGTATTTTTCTTGCATTCTTTTTGAAAAAATCTATGGAGGAAGTGATTTTTCTGTTTCCGTACAAAAATCCGCTTATGCAGAAAAATATTTGCACACCAACGTTAAACCACCAGGCTGCCTCCATTCGGTAATGCTGAAAAATATGACAAGAAATAATAAATACCATAGCGATAAATCTTACCAGACTAATGCCGTAATTTCTCTCGGGTGTTTTTATTGCATTAAGTTCCATTTTTTTCCTCCTAATAGCCCTTTATATATTGCATTTTTTTATTTGGCTATGCCTCTGAGATGAGTTATAATGCCCTTTGCAGAGGTATCCTCAAGCTCTAAATATTGCCCCGCCTCATTTATATCAGGCAGATAGTGCGCATCAGACGAGGATAAAATTTTACATTCCTTAAAATAGGTATGAACTTCTGAAAGGCCATCAAATTTATTTAGGTCGTGTACCTCAGCGATTTTAAAGGTGCTGTCAGGTGGCACAAAACCAAGGTTGGATATTAAAGAGTTTGCCTTTTTGTCCACGTGGGCAGGATAGGCAATGCCCCCCAAATCATAAACGGGAGCAAAAACATCCTCAAAGGAAATATTTGCCGCATTTATAAGCAAGTATTCTTCTTCGCCTAAAATTTTATCGGTTTCGTTCATCATATACTGATTGCCGAAAATTTTAGGATTATTTTTAATTTTTTGCAGTCTTGAGTAAACATACTCGTCCCACTCCTTAGCCGATTTTTCATCGGGGAAAAGGCAAACGGTGTGAACCTCTTCGTCGGTGGTAAGCTCCATTCCGTAAAGAACGGTTATCCCATACTGCTCGGCCGCATTTTTTAAAGAAGTGCAGTTTTTTACGGTATTGTGGTCGGTGAGGGCAATTGCCGAAAGCCCGTTTATAAATGCCATTCCCGCTATATTGGCAGGAGTCATATCATTATCACCGCAAGGCGAAAGGCAGGAGTGCAGATGAAAATCATAATAAAGCTTTTCCATTAGTTTATAGCACCGTGAATTTTAAGTGCAGTTTCAAAAACGGGGTCCTCACTTAAAAATATATTTATTCCGTTTTCCTCTGCACGTTTTATGGCATTTTCGTCGGGCTGCACACCATCTGCCAAAATGATTGCACCAATCTCAGCAAGGGAAGCCACCGCAACCGAGTTCATATTGCCCATTACCGTCACCCACGCCGAATTGGCAGGAGCCCTACCCATAACAATGCTTAAAAGATCACAACAATAAACGGTTGAAATTTGTTTTTCGGATGCACCCACTACTGCAATTTTTAAATTTAAAGCTGCACTTAATTCTTTTGCCGTCATAATAATCACTCCTATTTTTCTTTAACAATAGCTTTTTTGCGATACTGCATGGGTGAAACCCCAATTTTTTCTTTAAAAAGCCGTAAAAAATTTGAATGAGAGGTAAATCCGCACTCAAAACATATATCCGAAATTTTCAAACTGGTGGAAATAAGTAATTCCTTAGCATAGGAAATTTTAAGCATATTAAGATAATCGCAATATGTAGTTCCAAGCTCCTTGTGAAAGGTGTGACTAAAGTGGCTTGTGTTATAGTGTGCTATTTTTGCCACCTCAGAAAGTTTTGGATTTTCCCTAAAATGCATATGCATATAAAGTAGCGCCGCTTGAATGGGTCGTTCATCTGCGGGAGGCTTTTTGCCACTTTGAGGAGAGAGTTTAAGCACTTTTAAAAATATACAGATTATAAGATGTTTTAGATAACGCAAATCGGGGCTCGGGGATTTATTTTCTACCACGCAAAGACGCAAAAGTTTTTCCAAAGTAGAGGTTTGTTCTTCAGAAAGCCTAAAATACAGCGTATTACCTGCAGTTAATTTCCCAAGCATTTCCTCGCTTAAAAAACTATCATCTACCATTAAGTTTAAAAGATGTAAATCCTCTTTTGGATCAACCTGATGAAAATCGGTAAGCCTTAATACCGAAAGAGAACCTTTTGAAAGTTCCATTTGCTGACCATTTAAAATCTGCTCACCACTGCCTGAAAGAACAAGCTCAATTTCAATAAAATTGTGCCAATGTAAAGGCGTGTAAAAATCAACAAATCTTTCACTTGCCGAAATGCCAATCTCTTTTCTAAGCTGGTCTTGTGAAAGCATTTTTTCAAGACTTGTCGTTTTCATCTAATCACCTCTGAATTTCTATGTGTATAGCCAATTTCAAAAACAATTCTGTTGTTTTTTAGTTGTATTTCTTTTCCATTATATATAGAATATCACATTGTTTTTTGTTTTTCAACAAAAACCCAAAAATAATAAGTATTTTTCTAAAAATAATATAAGACTCACCCCTTTTTTTGTGTTAGAATATGATTGAACAAACAATTTGTTCCTAAGGAGGTATATTTATGAATTTAAACGGAAATTGGAGCCTTTACTATTCCCCACAAGATAGTATAAAGGTTTTAAACGTTGCTGAACTTAAAAATAGCGGTATTCCCTCTGTTGAGGCCACCGTTCCCGGCAACGTAGAACTTGATTTATCCAGAGCCGGTATTTTACCCGAGGATTTATTTAAGGGGTTAAATATTTTACAAGCCGAAAAATATGAAAATTACGAGTGGTGGTATGAAAAAACCTTTACCGCTCCCGCCGCACCAAGTGATACCGAAAAGGTTGTTCTTCACTTTGGTGCCGTTGACTGCTTTGCTACATATTATCTTAACGGCGAAAAAATCGGCCAAAGCGATAATATGTTTATAGCCAACGATTTTGAAGTTACTGAAAAAATCAAATACGGCGAGGAAAACACCCTTGTTGTGCATATTACATCGGCAGTTTTAGCAGGAGCCGCTCAGGATATCGAGCCTAATATGGCACTTTTATCCTGGCATCCTACTACAGTAGCCCTCAACGTGCGTAAAGCTCCCCACTCCTACGGTTGGGATATTATGCCACGTGCTGTAAGTGCGGGTATTTGGCG
>JAZSJA010000049.1:0-3560 GCA_045534095.1 Acutalibacteraceae bacterium
AACCCTGCATAAATAGCGAATTTTATTAGTATGTACAAAATGATAAATTTGCTGTAACCAAAGCGCCCCTTGTTAAAGGGGAGAGGGCCAACGAATGTTGGCGAGGGGATTCCGTCCCCCCGATAAACTACAATTTATCGCTATCTCTCCGGCCGCGGAACGGGTAAGCCTGTTCACAATTTATTTATTCCTTAACCATTTTTGAAAATCAAAACTCATTTTATCTATTTTCGTCATTTAAATTGATATTTTCTAAATTTCTACTTGCAACATAAAAAATAATGGTGTATACTTAAATATGTATTTTATGTTAACGATTTATTGTTTTATGCAAATATACGTCGGAGGTGCGACAAAATGAAAATCGGCTTTGATAATGACAAATACATAAGTCTGCAATCGCAAAAAATTCGCGATCGCATTGAGCAATTTGGTGGCAAGCTTTATATGGAGTTTGGCGGAAAATTGTTCGATGATTTTCACGCATCCCGCGTTTTGCCCGGCTTTGAGCCTGACAGCAAGGTTAAAATGCTTTTACAGCTTAAAGATCAGGCAGAAATCGTTATTGTTATTAACGCTGATGCCATTGAGAAAAACAAACGCAGAGGGGACCTTGGCATCACCTACGATTTAGATACCCTCCGCCTTATTGATGCCTTCCGCGGTATTGGCCTTTTTGTTGGTAGTGTGGTTATTACCTGTTATAATTCTCAGCATGCCGCCGATGTATTTGAAAAAAGACTTGTTTCCTTGGGAATTAAGGTTTACAAGCACTATTCTATTGAGGATTATCCCTCAAACATCCCTCTTATTGTAAGTGATGAGGGCTTTGGTAAAAACGATTACATTGAAACCGAGCGTTCCCTTGTTATTGTAACTGCGCCCGGCCCCGGTAGCGGAAAAATGGCAACCTGCCTATCACAGCTTTATCACGAGCATAAACGTGGTGTTACTGCAGGCTATGCAAAGTTTGAAACCTTCCCAATTTGGAATATTCCCTTAAAGCACCCCGTGAATTTGGCTTATGAAGCCGCCACCGCCGACCTTAACGACGTTAATATGATAGATTTTTATCATTTGGAGGCATACGGCGAAAAAACCGTTAACTATAACCGTGATATTGAGATTTTCCCTGTTTTAAACGCAATGATGCAAAAAATTATGGGTCAATCTCCTTACAAGAGTCCTACCGATATGGGCGTTAATATGGCGGGTTACTGCATTTTTGATGAAGAGGCAGTCGAGGCCGCCTGCCGCCAGGAAATACTCCGCCGCTACTACAACACATGTTGTTCCGTAAGGCAGGGCACTTCAGACGCACATGAGGTTAGCAAGCTTGAGCTTTTAATGGGACAAATGGGCATCACCACCGATGAGCGTCCGGTTGTTGCCGCCGCCCTTGAAAAGGCTGAGCAAACCTCCGCTCCCGCAGTTTCAATTCAGTTGCCAAACGGAAAAATCGTTACAGGAAAAACATCATCATTGCTTGGTGCGTCAGCGGCAGCGCTTCTAAATGCACTTAAAGCTTTGGGAGACATTCCGGATGAAGCCTATCTTATATCCCACACCATCATTGAGCCTATTCAAAAGCTAAAGGTTCAAAATATGGGAAACCACAACCCAAGGCTCCATACCGATGAAATTCTCATTGCCCTTTCAATTTGTGCAGTCACTGACGAGGTTGCCGCAAAAGCCGTGGAGCAGCTTGAAAAACTCAAAGGTTGTGAGGCTCACTCCTCCGTAATTCTTTCAAGCGTTGACGAAAACGTATTCAGAAAGCTTGGGGTGAACATCACCTACGAGCCTAAATATCAAACCAAAAAGCTTTATCACAATTAGGCAAAATAAATACAAACTCAAAACAAAAAGGGAACGGTTAAAATCCAATGATTCAAACCGTTCCTTAATATTTGGGGATATAGCGCAGTTGGTAGCGCGTCTGCTTCGCAAGCAGAAGGTCAGGGGTTCGACTCCCCCTATCTCCACCAAAAGCCTCGCTCTAAAAAAGAGCGAGGCTTTTAAAATTATTCTTTAAAATTGAAATCAAGCCCAACAAAATTGAGAGCATCTTTTGAATCTAAGATTTTTTCTTCCGTTATTTTGCCGAAATTTTCTTGATGTTTTTTTATTCGTTCTCTTTTGAAAAATACGGCTTCAAATATGCGATAAATCCACATAAAAGGCAATAAAAAAGGTAGTTTTTTCAAAAAAGGATATTTTTGACACATAAGGTTATATGGTAAGAATAAAAATTTAATGTACTTTTTCCTCTTTACCACACCGGAACCTTGACCTTCGTTATATAACTTTATCGCTGTATTGATAAGATATGTATCCTTATTTCCATACAAACTGCTGTTTAATATAGTTTCGGTTATAAACAAAGCTTTTTCGGTTGCCTCGCCGTTTCCAAACCAAAAAGAAATAGTCGACTGAATATTTTCATAAAAATCATATAGTTGCAATTTTTTTAATTCTGATTTTATATATTTCTCATCCATATTAGAATGATTCAATTGGTATATCCATAAATCAACAAAATGTCTTATTCCTATTCCGGCTTCACGGTAGTGCTTTGCAAAATGCGTAAAAATATAAATCATATGGTCCTCATCGTCCATATAATATTTTGCATCTTTCCCAAGCTTTGCAAGTCGCCAACCATCACCATAATATGCATAATAATCTTTATTATAGGATGGAATTAGTCTTTTGTGCAGTTCAATATGTACATTGCCCTTGTTCCAAACAAATTCATGGTCGCTTTCCACTTTAAGATTATACCCAAGCTCTAGCATAATATCCTTAATTTTTTTGTGCTCGTTTGTTTTTATCAGAATATCAGCATCACTCATAGAACGCATTTCGCTCTTGGGATAAAGGGGTTTTAATATCGTTCCTTTTAATGGGATATATGCAACTTTTTCTCTATCAAAAACTTCAAATAGATTAGCAATTTCCCACATCTGTTTTTCGTTATATGCAATATGAGCACAAACGTCAAGAAAGGTTTTTTGCATTTGAACGCTATTTGAGTCAACACCGCAATTTAATGCGCCATAATAAATCATAGGAATAACCGAATGGCGTTTTGCAACTTTTAAAATCTCATCTAAATTAAAGTTTTCAGATAAATTATATTTTTCGCCGGTGATAGCACTTTTTACAAGAGTAATTACGTCGTTATATAACTCAATCATTAACTAGTTTTCCTTCCACATTTTAAGCTCGTTTCTGATATATTCCAGGGATAAAAGTTTCTCCTTAACCTGCTCCACGTTTAAAAGGTCTGTGTTGCTTGAGTTGAACTCGGTTAAAGGATTACGGTTTACGTTTCCGTCTTTAAAATATTTATCATAGTTAAGGTCACGCTTATCACAAGGAACGCGGTAGAAGTTACCCATATCCTCGGCTCCCACGCACTCCTCGTTGGTGAGTAGAGTTTCGTACATTTTTTCACCATGGCGAATAACAATAACCTTTATTTCATTTTCAACGCCAAAGAGCACCTTAACGGCGGTTGCAAGCAACTCAATGGTGCAAGCAGGAGTCTTTTGAAC
>JAZSJA010000088.1:0-4337 GCA_045534095.1 Acutalibacteraceae bacterium
GTTTTTTCGCACTTTTATTGCAGATTTCAGTTTTTTATTCTTATTTAAAGAGATTTAATAAATTTTGTTTTTTTACAGTCCCTTTACTTAAAACTAATCGATATTACTGTAAACAATCAATGAATATGGGGGAATTGTGTCGGAAATTTTGTTATCCACGGTAATCTCACCAACGGGGGCAAGCTGTTTTGCATTCTCATCGGGCTGAATGGTTGCGGGGTTATATACCCTCTTTTGAAGTTTAACCGAGCCTAAAGACTGACTTAAATTAAGTTCAAATTCACGCTCGCCATCAAAGGTATTTACAACGGCAACACCGATTTTACCCTCGGGAGATATGGTAATAGCACCAAAAACAGGCTCGCCATCCTTAATCTCATAAACCTTTGTGCCTTCGCTGCCGCCCATATAACGGAAAAGAAGACCGGTAGAATAGAATGATGGATAAGGTGTTGTATCTCTCATAAGATTTGGCATAACGCCCCAACGGTGATCACCATCATACCAACAGTCATGATCTACTTCGTGGTTATTTGGCCATTGTTGGTCAAACAAAGTCCACATAATACTTGACTGAGAGCCTGAAGTCATAAGCGAGATGGTTGCGGTTGCAAGTTTGGTTGCGTAATATGGGTCATCGTGCTTGTCAAAGTAACTGCCGTTAACGTTATATTCATCGAACCAGAATTCTTTACCTTCGGGAAGGTACTTCATAGCGGTATTTACCCAACGATGCCAATCGTGATAGTCGTTTGATGCAATGTATGGGCTTGCCATTGCAATCCAACCCCACTTATACATATCATATTTATTTCTGATTGGACGAACATAGTAAAAATCAGGATCTGCAAAATCACTGTTATTAATAATGTTTTTGTCATCGCCTTTTTTGGTTACAATAACCTGCTTTATGTAAGCACCCATATTTGGCTGCTTAATATCACTAAAAACTCCAACGCAAATTTCTTCTAAATCGCCTGAATTAAAGGTGTGAGAGAACTCGCACCACTCTTTGGAAATTAAAGCTGCATCCACCATTTTTGTAGAGTTAATATTGATTCTTGGAGTTGGGCTGCCGCCACCTGAAATATAAGTTTTTTCAAAAAATTCATTTGGATTAAAGGCACCAAAAAGCATATATCCACTTATGTATTTATCATTTTGTGCAAAGCCTCTAACAAATATTTTCATTTCGTAATCGGTATTAGGCTCTACTATAATATTTTGCTGAATTCTGGCACCTGCACATTGAAATACTACGCAACCGTCACCATTTTTAAGTCCAGAATCTTCACTTGCCCAACCTAAAAGATAGTTGTGAGTTGAGAAAATATCAATATAATCCTTGGTTCTTTGGGCAACGTGTTTTAACATATGGGAATCTGTTGTGGAGCCTTCATTAGGTCCAACAAGCTTAACCAAATCACGAATACCCGCCTTAACAAGGCCGTTATGCATAGCTTCGGTAGCGGCGCACCAAGTATCATAAGGGTGTGTATAACCTTTTAAAACTCCGATAAGACTGCCTTGAGGTTCGGTAAACATTAAAACGTATTTAACGTTGGTAAGACCTTTTTCTATAATCAGATATTTAAGGGACTCTACCATCCACTCAACGTATTTGTCCATAGCCTCCTTGGGGTCCATTTCGGCACCGCCCGGTATTTTATCGTTCCAACCGGTTCCGGTAATATCACCGGGGTTACACCAACCCGCCTGAATTGCCACGTCGATACCTCTTTTATTAAGACGCTCACAAAAGCGTGTAAAGCAGTTCATATTGTGAGTATCAAAGTTCCATTTGCCGGTTTCAGCGTTGTACTCAGCATATCTTCTATACATAGTACGGGCGATTTTTACACCAAGCTCGGCAGCACGGTCGGCCTCAAGTTCTGCTTGTTCCTCGGTATAGATACGTCCATCGGAATCAAACATACCTGCATAACCGTGATAAACAGCCGCATTGCCCACAAAATTACTGTGAACCGGATTATTTAAATCTGCATTTAAAATGTATTTTGACATTGCAAAAACATCCTTTCCCCCTAGCCGGAGCATTCAAAATCGAATCAGCCTTAAATGCTCTGGCTAATTATTTACTTTATTATAAACAACAATATAAATTAAGTCAATAAAAACCGCAATAAAAATGAAAAAACACTTTTACTGCGGTTTCTATGTTTATATTTTCATCAATAAAATAAAACCTTTTGAATTACGCCCTGGTTTAATATCTATTTTTAATATCCTGCGTGGATTAAGGTTTTTTCTATTGCCTCATCAATATCTACTAAATTTTTGCCTAAAATACTTGTATTAAGCTTCCCATCAAAGGGAGCAAGCCACTTCGTTTGAATTGCACCAAAGCCCTTTGCCATACCGTAAATTGAGCCTACGGTAGCACCGTTGCAATCGGTATCAAAGCCGGTTTGAACTGCAAGGCAAATTGCTTTTCCGTAATCCTCACCATAGAGCAAGGATGCCACAACTATCATTGCATTGGGAATGGTGTGGCACCAACCATAGTTGGTATATTCATCCCACTCGGTATGGATTCTTTCAAAAGCCTCTTCACATTTCGTGCCATCCTTATACCAAGAAATAAGTCTTGTAATGCTATCAAAAAGTCGGCTTGTTTGAGGGATTTGACCAAGACCGATTTTAATTATTTCTTCGAAATCATCGGTTGCTGCTGCACCTGCAAGCATTGCGGCAACAAACATTTCACCATAAATACCATTTTTAACGTGGGAAATTGAAGCATCTCGCCAAGCCATTTCGGCGGCTGTTTTGGGGTCGGCGGGGTTAATATAGCCAAAATAATCGGCTCTTATTTGTGCACCAATAAACTCGCGATAGGGATTTTTATAAACTGCAGATGCGGGTGGTAAATATCCGTTTGTGAAGTTGTTATACGCCACTCTTTCAGCGGTGCAATATGCCGTTTGAGGTTGACTTTCAATCCAACTTGCAGCAACGTCTTCAGGAGTGAAATCTCTGCCATAATCCTCAATTATCTTCTGCCCCAAAACGGTATAGTTAGTATCATCATCACAAGGTGCCGAGGTTAAATTATCGGCATAAAATGATGTGTACGAAAAATGGAAGTTGTATTTAGAGGTAACCTCTTCGGTTGCGTCGGTGCTTGTAATATATCTATGCATTGGATAATTGCCTGTTTCCTTTAAAAAAGGAATAAGCTCGTTTGTACGGATGCACTCAATAGGTTTACCGAGTAAGCAACCTGCAATTCTGCCATACCAAGCACCCTTTACCTTATTTTTAAATTCCTCTTTTTGCGGTTTAACAAGCTCTTTTGAAAGACCATTAGATAGTTCTGATATTTTATTAAGGTCAGATGGCTCATCAAATTTAAAGCTTTCGCTTACAGGAATTGACATACAAAGCTCGTATATTCCCTCGGCGATTTTCTTTTTATGCGGACCGTCGGGGATTTTTTGAATCTCATCAAACAAAGCCGAATAATTGGTTACGTCCTTACCCTCACCAACGCACTGCTCATATTCAACGTCTAACTGCTTTGAATATGAGTTATAAAGATGCATTTTTTCAAAACACGGCTGAATTAAACGGTCGTTTTTAAGTTCCTCCATAATACGTGAATCGCTATCTAAAATAAGGGCATCAATAGAAAAACCAAACTTTTTTGCGATGTTGATAATATGATTTAAATCAGGTATGGCGGCTCCGTTTTCCCACTTTTGCACCGCCTGACGTGAAACACCAAGTTTTTCAGCAAGTTGCTCCTGCGAAATGTTGTATTTTGTTCTGATTTTTAAAATGTTATTTGCAAGTGACATAAAAATCCCCCTTTTTTTACAATTATACATACTTAAAGTTTGGTTGCAACCAACTATCAGTTGCAAAAAATGCCACTTTAATACTAACTTATAATCTGCCAATAATATTTTCGGTTTGACGTTGGAAAATCTTTTAAAACACCATGTTCGGGGTCGTAAAAAGTGCCCTTAAAATAAAGAGACCAGTGCCAACATCTTGGAGTTTCTAAACTTAAAATACAAACCTCCGGCAGTACTGTATCCTCGGTTATTTCTATACGATTGGTATTATATTTTATACTTAAAGTATCCAAAGCCAAGAACATCTGCTTTAAAGTGGTTTCACGCTCGGTGCCGACAATGGCTATAATATCCTCAACAGATTTATCCGATAGCATAGCCAAAACCGCTTGACCGCATTGCAGGTCGGTAGGCTCTTTTATGTAAATTGGATTCTTAGTTAAAGGCATTATATCCCCCCTTTTTTTATTTTTATTATAACAGAATTGATACCTTTCTTCAATAGAATTTGATTTT
>JAZSJA010000019.1:0-5189 GCA_045534095.1 Acutalibacteraceae bacterium
GGAACGAGATTTTGCCCTTCGCACAAAACCTATTCGGATAAAAATTACCGCTATCTTTCTGGCTGCGGAACGAGATTTTGCCCTTCGCACAAAACCTATTCGGATAAAAATTACCGCTATCTTTCTGGCTGCGGAACGAGATTTTGCCCTTCGCACAAAACCTATTCGGATAAAAATTATCTGACTGATATATTTATAAAAATAAAATCTGCAACGAAAGTGCTTTTTTCACACTTTTATTGCAGATTTTTCATTTTATTTTTATTTAAGGTGTTATATAATTTGTGTATTACAAGGTTACACCATCTTTAAAAATGGCAATATCCTCATATCCGTTTTTCTCACCTAAGGATTCCTTACCCTCTGCAGTTTCAATAATCAAATCGAATAAATCCTTTGTAAGAGCGGATTTATCTGCTCCGTTTATAATTTCGCCTGCGTTAAAGTCCATCCAATGAGATTTTTTGTTAAATAGGGGAGTGTTAGTGGCAATTTTAAGGGTGGGAACAGGTCCGCAAAGAGGAGTGCCTCTGCCGGTAGTGAAAAGTATAACGTGGGCTCCCGATGCAGTGAGATTTGTTACTGCAACCTGGTCATTACCGGGGCCGTTTACAAGGTATAAACCACCCTTGCCCTTTGGAATTTCGCCAAAGTTAACGGCACCGCGGAGGGTGACCTTACCTGCTTTTTGAACGCAGCCTAAGGATTTTTCCTCCAAGGTGGAAATACCGCCGGCAATGTTGCCGGGGGATGGATTATCAGCAACGCCCTCGCCGTGGTCAATAAAATACTGTCTGAAGCCTTTGAGCATATTTGAAGCGGCGTTAAAACTTTCCTCACTATCGCTACGCTCTAAAAGAATTTGCTCTGCACCAAAAGCCTCGGGCATTTCGGTCATTAAAATCTTAGCGTCGTATTTGTAAAATTCATCGGCTACAAGGCCAACAAGTGGGTTTGCAGTAATACCGCTGTATCCGTCACTGCCGCCACATTTCACGCCAATTCTAAGGCTTGAAATAGGGGTGGGAACTCGTTGGTCGGTGTCGGCAATGGCTTTAAGCTCTTCAATTATTTTAAGACCTTCTGCCATTTCGTCTTCGCAGTCTTGCAAAATTAAAAACTTAATTCTTTTCTCGTTATAGTCGCCAAGTGCCTCTTTCATAAGATGAATTTCGTTGTTTTCGCAACCAAGACCAAGCACCAAAACACCGCCGGCGTTAGGATGGTTTATAAGTCCCGAAAGGATTTTTTGAGTGTTTTTAAGGTCTCCGCCAAGCTGAGAACAGCCATAGGGGTGAGTGTATGCCTTTGCACCTGTTTTAGCGGCAAGATTTTTTGCCGCCGCATTGGCACAACCAACGGTAGGAATAATCCATATATCGTTTCTGATACCAACGTCACCGTTTTCTCTTTTGTAGCCTAAAAAGGTTCCGTCGCACAAATCTTTTTTTGGTTCATCGTAAGGAGTATAGGTCCAATCGGTAAGCCCTTTGAGATTTGAAGCGAGGTTTTCGGGCGAAACTTTTTCGCCTATTTTAATGTCACGTTTAGCGTGACCGATGGGGAAGCCGTATTTAATAACGTTTTCACCCTCTTTAATTTCCACAAGGGCGTATTTTTGTCCGTCGTTTTTAACTTCTACATTATCTAAAGAATGGATTTGCATTTTTAATTACCTCTTCTAAATCCGAAATATTTTCGCCCCAAAATTCGGTTTTTGCAAGAATATCAGTAAGGGATGCGTTTTTCATAAAATCAATTACGTCTGCATCATCGTTAGGGGTGGATGTTTTGTAGAACTCAATAAGCTTTGAAAGTCCAAAAACAAGGTTTTCAGGATACTCGCCAAAACGTTTTTTGTACTCTAAAAGTGAGGGTAAAACTCTTACCTTAAATTTACTTACAGAGTTTAAAACAATGGAGGAGAGGTAGTGCTTTATGTAGGGGTTTGCAAAACGTGTAAGAACGTTATCCGCATAATCCAAAAGCTCTTCTTTAGGTAAATCAAGGGTGGGGATAATTGAATCGAAAAGACAGGATTTAAGGAAGGTGTGCATTTTTTCATCATCCATACAGTCCTTAACCGTTTCAATACCCTCAAGCAAAGCGTAGCAAACCATAGAGGTGTGAGCACCGTTTAAAATTCTAACCTTTCTTGTGCGGTAACGCTCCAAAGCATCTTTGGTAACGATTACGTTAAGACCTGCCTTAGCAAATGGGAGCTCGCTTTCTAAATCATACTCGGTTTCGATTACCCAAAGGTGGAAGAACTCAGAGGTGTTTATCATCTTATCTTCGTATTCAATATCGATTTTTTCATCTTTGGGGTAACCGGTGTTAATGCGGTCAACAAGGGTGTTGCAGAAAACGTTTTCTTTTTCTACCCAGTTTACAAAGTCCTCCCCTAGGTTCCAAAGCTCGGCGTATTGTAAAACGGTCTTTTTAAGATTATCACCGTTTCTGTCAATAAGCTCGCAGGGTAAAAAGATAAAACCTTTAAGACCCAAATCAAAACGCTTTTTCATAAAGATTGTTAGTTTTGCAGGGAAGCTTTTTGGGGGAGTATCGGTGATTTTATCGTTAGCATCAAAAACAATACCCGATTCGGTGGTGTTTGAAACAATAAAGCGAAGCTCGGGATTATTTGCAAGATTTAAATATTTATCAAAATCCTCGTAAGGCTTAACGCAGCCGTCAATAACGTCAATGAGGCTTGTTTCTACACCCTCTGCACCACGAATGATGTGGGTGTAAAGTCCGTTTTGAGCATCTAAAAGGTCGCAAAGACCGTTTTCGATGGGCTGAACAACTGCAACAGAGCCGTTCCAAAGGTCAGCATCGTTTAATTTTTGAAGCATCCAATCTACAAAGCCTCGTAAAAATCCGCCCTCACCAAATTGTAAAACCTTAACAGGTCTTTGGGGCTTTTGGTATTCCATTAAATTTTTCATTTTAGTTTCTCCTCTAAATTGATTTGCTTTATGTAACGCAAAAATGTTTTGACATAAAAAAATAAGCCAAAACTACTTCTATTATATTATAATACATAATCGGCAATAAAACAATAGTTTTTGTGTAAATTTCGTAAAAATTAAGGGATAATACTATTGATTAGTAAAACCGGATTTGCTATAATGAGAAAAATAACGCCGAAAGGGTGTGTCATTATGTCAAAATATATTTTAAATGCAGATTTAAATAATCCCGTGCATAGTAATTTTGTGGGTAATGCTGCCGTATATCACGGTTATGCAGGTATGTTTGATTCCGATGGACGTATCTATACCGAGGAGCAGTGCGAAAGGGAAGCCGACCGTGCTGCCGAGCTTGGACTCAAAATTGCTCGTACTATGTATAAACAAAGGTATTCTGAGTTTGATGAAGCAACCGGCAAATGGAACTTTGATACCCATAATATGAACTGCTTTACACGTTGGTGTGAACGTCTTCAAAAAAGAGGTATTGACGTTGCAATTCAGATAGGCTGGAACAATCCCGGTTGTGTAAACGGAACCTCGTGGAATTATCAGATTCCCGATGGCGAAAAGCTTGACTTTAAGGTTGCCCTTGATGGATATGTTGAGTGGGCTATTCAAACCCTTAAATACCTTGTTTTTGAAAAGGGACTTACCAACGTAAAATATCTTATAATGTTTACCGAGTCCCAAAACGGTGCGGGAATTCTCCCTCCCGGATATGACCATTGCTATGATACCTGGTGTGATGCGGTAGAGGCTTTACATAATCGTTTGGTTAAGGAAAATATGCGTCATTTGTTTAAAATGGTTGGACCTAACGAGGGCTCTACCATCAGTTCGATTATGGTTAAAGCCGTTGCCGAAAGGGTTAAAGATTATATTGACGTTTATTCAAGCCATAACTATATTGGCAGTTGGGCAGATGAAAAATCCAAGCTCGTAAAAGGCGAAACTGTGTATGTGCTTTCGAATGCGGGTGGCAGAACACAGCAAAGTGTTATTGTAGAGCCCAACACCGATTATGAAATGACCATAACCCTTAAAGCCTTTGGTTCTAATGATAAATATGTAAGCGGTCATGTTCTTTTTGGTGCTTTTGAGCCTGATAATTTTATTGAATTCACCCATTTCAGTGCGGGCGGTCAGCCTACAACCAGAATCAATTTAAACTCAACAAAAATGATAGATGCCGCAATACTTACAACCGAGTGGCAGGAGTATACTCATACCTTTAATACGGGTGATTATAACGAGATTATAGTTGGTATATTTGGCGATATCAAGCAAAAAGGAATGGGTGCCTATCTTAAAAAGGTTGTTCTTACCAAAAAGGGCGAGGATAAAAATCTTCTTAATAATGCTGATTTTTCAGACCCTAGCAAATGTTATCGTACAGAGATTCCTTTTGACGTTGCAAAATGGGGTTGGCTTGAAAACTCGGCAGGTCTTGCATCTTCAAATCCTTATTACGATTGGCAACGTTGGGTAAATACCGCTATGAAATACGTTCCCGAAGGCAAGGATTTTTGGTTTGATGAATATAACGTTAACGGTGAATTTTTGGATAATCATAATAAGCCTTTGTTTGGTACTCATCTTGCAATTGCAATGCTGGCACTTATGACCTCGGGCGCACAGTCCAGCGTTATGTGGACCTTGTTTGATCAGCAGTGGCCTGATAGCCATTCTGATGGCAGAGATGCTTTCCACGATGGCGACCATCGTTGGGGTGTAATGCCTACCTTCTTCCGCTCCTACACACCATATCCCGCATATTATGCCGCAGGACTTCTTTTCCGATATATGGGCGGTAGCGAAGGCACAAAGATTTATGAGATTAAAAATGGCGAGCCTGTTTTTGGTGCAGTTACCATATCTCCCGAGGGCAAAATTGGTATCGCAGTAATAAACACCTTTGGCGGAGAGCGTGAATTTGAACTTAATTTGAGTGAGTCTTTAGGCTCGGTTAAACTCCAAAAGAGGGTATATGACCCCGCAACAATTCAGCCCGATGAAAATGCAAAACAACTTGCACCTGTTGGTGAGATTACCGTGGATAACAAAATTTCTGACACAATTCCCCCATATTCATTGATTGTTTACAGTAATATCGATTAGTTTTAAGTAAAGGGACTGTAAAAAAACAAAATTTATTAAATCTCTTTAAATAAGAATAAAAAACTGAAATCTGCAATAAAAGTGCGAAAAAAC
>JAZSJA010000056.1:0-7769 GCA_045534095.1 Acutalibacteraceae bacterium
GGGCATACTGTACCTTGCAACCTCCCAAATGTTTGTGGGAGAAAGTTTGCCTGTTGCTACAGCTTTACAGAAATCATCTACAATAAAGTGGTGCGTACCGTTGTGACCGTTTTTAAGATTTCTAAAGCTTTCGGGCAAACGGCTTGCATCCTGAATGGGGGACATATCAAAAAATCCTACACCGTCGGCAACCTGCTGAATACCGTCTTCATAGTCCTTTTCAAGTGCGGTGGTAACTATTTCAGGTAAAAGCGTATCGCTAACGTCTTTCATAATAACCTTGGTATTACATTCAGGATTCCAATGAGCGAAAAAGTGCTTTGCTACTGCGAAGGAATAGCAACCGTCTGTACCGTTAAACTGGGTAATAAAGGTCTCAGGGGCTTTCCAACCGAGGTTACGGTTTTCGCTAATTCTCATTACACCGCCGTTTGAAAGCTCGGCAACCAGGGTTTCGTTACCAAAAGGATTACCATAAAAGTTTTGTCCTTCGGTGCCGTAAATATCGGTGTTGGTAACGCTTTTGTAACCAAATCCGCATACTTTTTTGGCGTACACACCGGGCATACAGCTAAGTATCATAGCGGTTGAGTGGGTAGGATAGAAGAAAGGTGGAATACCGGCAAACTTTTTCCAATCATCTCCGCCGGAGCTTTTAAAGCTACCTTCCATATTTCTGATATCGTGGTTGTATTGTGCTTCGCCGTAGGTGAATTTACCCATTTCGCCGGATGCGAATTTTTCACGGCAGAAAATTGCGGCGGTGCGGTAGTAACCTGTTTCGCCCATAGAGTAGGTAAGTCCGGTTTCGTCTACAAGTCTTGCAATTTCTTTGATTTCATCAATAGAAATCGAGCAAGGAACTGCAGAATAAACGTGTTTGCCATTTTTAAGAGCTTCGATTACCAAAGGACCATGGGAAAAACGCTGAGTAAATATAGCAACTGCGTTAATTTCTTCAGATTTCATAGCCTCTTCAAAGCTTTCGATAATAGGAACTTCAAAAACTTCGCTATATCTTTGGGCTCTTTCGGGGATAAGATCACATACAAAAACCTTTTCAACCTCGGGATGAGCCTTAAAAAGTGGAACGAAGTGCTTTGCGAATCTTCCGCAACCAATAAATGCTATTCTTATTTTTTTCTCACTCATTTTAAATTCTCCTTACATCGTTATTAAGAATATTGCTCCAAGAGCAATTATTATGCTGATAATACTTTTGATATTTAGCCGTTCTTTCATTAAAACTGCCGCCATAACTGCCGAAAGTATAAGATTCGCACCCTGAAGTAATGGGTACATTTGAGATGCGGGAATTGTGCTGGAGGCAATAGTTTTTGAAAGTAAATTGATATATAGAAAAATGCTGTAAATTACGTAAAAAACAATATATTTTTTGCTCTTTAAAAACGAAGGTTGTTTTTGCGAACCTTGATTTTTTATTGCTAGCCATACTAAAAACTGAACTATAAATGCTATAACGTAGGTGTAAAAGGTGAATTTAGAGGAAACACCTGTAGTTTCTGCACGATATACCTTTTGCGAAAAATCTGCAAGTGTAGTGCCAAGTCCACCAATAATAAGTGTAATTAAACCGGATAGCGTGATTTTACCTTTAATGGTATTGTTGTAAAGTGACATTATGTATACCGCAACAACAAGTAAAACCATTCCGATAATTTTATAGGTGCTTATTGGTTCGTTATATACAACAAGTCCTAAAATGCCGGTTACAATAGAGCCAAGCATTGTGAAAACACTTAAAAACATATACGCTTCATTTTTATAAGCGTAAAGCCAAGCGACACAAAACATAGAATTGAATATAGCAGAAAAAACGCATATTATAAATTCAGTAAGAGTAAGAGAAAAAGCGCCAAAACCATTTTGGAAAACGACTACAAAAAATCCCAAAACTCCGCATAAAAAACAGCGTATAATATTTACAAAAAGAGCGTCTTTAAAGTATTCAACCTTGGTGCTGGTTAGCTTACCAACGTAACCTTTCGCAAGTCCTGCAAAAAGAGCGAAACTGAGTAATAAATAACCCATAATTATTTACCATCGCCGAAGTCAGGGACATCTAAGGGGATTCCGCCCTGCTTTGCTGATTCGATTGCCACAAGACCGGGGACAGTATAGCGTGCCGAAGCCCAGGCGTTTAAGATTGGTTGTTTTTTATAATATACTGCCTTTAAAAAGTCATCAACAAGGAATTTGTGTGTTCCCATATGACCATTATTAAGACTATCAAATTCCTTGGGTAAGCGGTCAATTTCCTTTTGCTGAATGGGGGAATAGTTATTCCATTGCCACTCACCGTTTGCTACTCTGTTTTTGAAATCGGGAAGGTCTTTATTTGCGGTCATATCAAAGGGGTTTAGGTAGTCACTTACGTCGGTTAAATTAACCTTTTCTTTTGGAGCGGTAAAATCTTTTTCAACAAGTATATGTTGGGCGTTACTAAATTCATAGCTTCCTTTTGTTCCATACAGAGAGGAAATATAAGAACTCGGTTTTCCCCAACCAAAGCCTCTGGCTTCAGTAACACGTGCAGTACCGCCGTTTGCGAGCTCCATTAAAACGTATTGGTTAGTATGTTCGTTATTCCACATATTTTTGTTTTTGTCAAATGCTTTATCCTCAGATTTATCTGCAAAGCCAAAACAAGCAACTTTCTTAACGTAAGAATCAACTGCTGAAATTATCATAGCGGTGGAGTGGGTGGGATATAAAAGAGGGGGCATACCACGTTCTTCGGCTATCTTTCCGTAACCAATATCATTTATATGATGATAATACTGGGATGCTCCGTAGCTGAAATCACCAAATTTACCTTCTTTATATGCTTCTCTGCAATACATAGCACAGGGATAGTAATAACAGGTTTCACCCATTAAATAAATAAGCCCCGTTTGTTTTACTAAATCTACAATCTCTTTGCACTCTTCAACGGTGGATGCCATAGGAACTGCAGAGTAAACGTGCTTGTTTGCCTTTAAAGCACGTGTTACAATTTCACCGTGAATATGACGCTGAGTGAAGTTTATAACACAATCAATTTCCTTATTATTTAAAACATCTTCAAAAGAATTTATAATTTCAACGCCAAAATGTTCACTGTAAAGTTTAGCTTTTTCGGGGATCAAATCGCACACGTAAACTTTTTTGGTGAAGGGATGAGCCTTAAAAAGTGGAACGAAGTGCTTTGCGAATCTTCCGCAACCAATAAATGCTACTGTTAATTTTTTGTTATCCATTAGTTTGTCCTCCTTTAAGGTACGTTGTCTTTTGTGATTTTATAATATCATAGTTTTCTCGCATTTAATATGGCTAAACTCGATTAAAAATTGTGTTTTTTGAACTTTTGAGCGTATTGCTTTTTGAAAAATATGTGGTATAATATTGTTGGGTGATGATATGAAACTTTTGCAAAAAGATATAAAACCTTTTGTCAGAAAAGCGTTAATAAACGTTTGGATTGGAATGAAGTATAATGATATTTTTATAAAAACAAGGGATAGTCGCCTTTTTTACGTAATGTCCGGTAAGGGCGGAATTGAAATAGACGGTGTTAAATATCCCTTATCTGCAGGGAGCTTGGTGTTGTTCCAGAGTGGCACAGAATATCGATGGGACGTAGGTGATATGAAACTTTGTATAGTTAATTTCGACTATACCTTTGTTGCAGAAACTATAACTAAAAGTTCACCCCCCGTTGCTTCAAAAGATTTCAATAATAGTGGTTTTACGCCTTTTTATGAATTTTCCGATTTGCCTTATCTTAATTCACCAATAGTTTTAAATAGGTATTTTTCAATAGGTGAAAAAATAAAAGAGCTTACAATTGAAATGGTAATAAAAGATGATTGCAGTAAAGAATTAACTTCATCTTTACTTAAAAATATTATTTTTAATATTATTCGCAAGACAAAGGAAAATCAAAATATTGAAAATAAAAGTGCTGCCACCCTTGCAAAGGGTGTAATTGAATACATTCAAAACCACTTTACCGAAAACATAAATAATGAAGATATAGCAAAACATATGAATTTTAATATCTCCTATTTAAATAGAGTTTTTAAAAAGTATACCAAGATGACAATACACGCTTTTTTACTTGAGCAAAGATTGGCGTCGGCTATGGAAAAATTAAAAACCGAAACCACGTCGGTTGGGGAAATAGCCCTCTCTTGCGGATTTACCGATATCCCTCATTTTACCAAAATTTTTAAAAAATACGTCGGTAAAACTCCCGGGGAATACAGAAAAAATATTTATTAAAATTACTTGAAAAAATTTTAATATATGATAAAATGAAAGTAGTTTTTTTATTTAAGGAGCTAATATGTCTTTACTTTCTGCTAGTGGTCTTACCAAAAACTTTGGCGACCGAGTTCTATTTGAAAATGCCGCCTTTGCGGTGGAAAAAGGTGATAAAATTGGCTTCATCGGTGCCAATGGAGTAGGGAAAACTACCCTTTTTAAAATAATAATAGGCAACGAACCCTCTACAAAGGGTGAGGCGGTTCGTCAATCGGGATTAAAAATCGGCTATTTGGAACAACACGTTTGCAGTAGCGAAGAGCGTACCGCTTTGGAGGAGTCTTTAACAGTTTTTCGCGATTTACAGCTTATGGAAAATGAGCTTGAATCGGTAAACGCCCAGCTTATGGTAAGTTCAGATGAGGCTCTTATTGAAAAGCAAATTGCCCTTACCGAAAAATTCCAAAATGAGGGCGGACTTACTTATTTTAGTCGCACCGAGGCAGTTCTTGCAGGTCTTGGCTTTTCTAAAGAGGAAACGGGACTTAGGGTATCGGCACTTAGCGGTGGTCAACGTTCTAAAATTGGTCTTGCAAAACTACTCCTTTGCAAAAATGATTTGATTTTACTCGACGAGCCTACCAACCATTTAGATATTGAATCCATTGTGTGGCTTGAGGAGTTTTTAATTTCTTATGGCGGTGCCGCAATTATAATCTCCCATGACCGCTTCTTTTTAGATAAGGTAACTACTAAAACAATGGAACTTGAAAATCGCAAGATTTATTTCACCAAAGGCAACTTCAGCAGATATATGGAGCTTAAAACCGAAAGAGTTGAGGCAGAACGCAGGGAATACGAAAATAAAAGCCGTGAGATAAAAAGAATTGAAGGAATAATTGAGCAACAAAAACGCTGGAATAGAGAGAAAAACATAAAAACTGCCGAGAGCAAGCAAAAGCAGATTGACAGAATTGCCAAGACAATGGAAAAGCCTGAAAGCGAAAACCACAACGTTAAAATTAATTTTACGGTTAAAAACCAAACGGGAGCTACCGTTTTAACCGTTACGGATGACAGATGTGATTTTGGTGAGGTTGCCCTTTATAAAAATGCCTCTTTTTTAATTGAAAGAGGGGAGAGGGTTTGCCTGATTGGGCCTAACGGAGTAGGAAAATCAACCCTGTTAAAAAGACTTGTGTCGAATGAGGGCAACGCCTTTTTAAGGGGCGTTGGCGTGTCAATTGGATATTTTGATCAGTTTCAGGATAGTCTTAATCCCAAAAATACCCCCTTTGAAGAGGTTCATAGTACCTATCCCTTTATGACCGATACAGCCGTCAGAAACGCACTTGCCGCTTTTGAGTTTAGAGGTGATGACGTTTTTAAACTCAATAGCGAGCTAAGCGGTGGCGAAAGGGCTAGGGTTTCGCTTTGTAAATTAGTGCTTTCGGGCAATAATTTTCTTGTTTTGGATGAGCCTACAAACCATTTGGATTTGTATTCTCGTACCTCCCTTGAAAAGGCTTTGCAAAGCTTTGAGGGAACTCTTTTTATTGTGTCACACGACCGATATTTTATAAACCGAATAGCCGATAAAATTATTCTTTTAAAGCCTGATGAAACGGTTACAATCAAGGGTAATTATGATGATTATTTGGCTTGGTGTGAGAAAAACACCGAGACCCCTATAGATTTACCCAAGGCGGAAGAACCAATTAAAAAGGGCAAAGAGGACTATATAAATAAAAAGAAACAACGTTCTGAACTTGCGAAACTCAGAACGGCTGTTTCCAGGTGCGAAAAGGAAATAGCAGAGCTTGAAGCAAAATCCGAGGAGATAAAAACTCAGATTGAAGCCTGTGGAACTGACTATCAAAAGCTTACCGAACTCACCACCCTTTTAGAGGAAGTTGACACAAATCTTCTTTTGAAAATGGATGAGTGGGAAGAAGTTTCGGCAGAGCTTTCAAAAATGATTGAATAATAGTAGTATTTGGGGGCAATTTGATGAATAAAAAATTAAGTTTTAACGTTCCGGCAAGTTGTTTTGAGGAAAGTTTACTTTTAGGTAACGGATTTTTAGGTGCTGCTGTTTATGGCGGAGTTGGAACCGAACGTTATAGCATGAATGAGGCCACCCTTTGGTCAGGATTTCCTAAAGAAGCCAAAAATCCTGAAGGTAAAATCGCTTTGGAAAAAGCTCGAGTTTTCATTGAAAAGGGCGAATATTCAAAGGCTGCTGAATCTATTGAAGAAGGATTTACAGGAACTTTTAGTCAAGTTTATTTACCACTTTGCTCCTTGTTTATTGAAAATGGTATAGAACAGTTTGATTTTTATAATCGCACCCTTAATATGGAAACGGGTGTGTTAAAGGTTGAATATAGTAGCGGCGAACAAAAAGTCGAAAGAGAAAGCTTTATCAGCAATCCCCATAGGGCTATGGTTGTTAGAATAAATCAAAAAAACGTGCCTGTTACTCGAATTTACATAAAATCCGACCTTCAGTGCAGTATTTCAAATTGTGACGATGGTCTTGTGTTAAGGGGAATTGCCCCTTGTTGTGAGTTTCCTGTTGGAAGGCGTGCGCCATTAGAGGATATAACCTTTTATTATGAAGATGACGCTAGAAAAGGTATGCGTTATAAAGGTGTTTTAAAGGTAAAAAGCAACGGAGAGTTTCGCTTTAACAGGGACACTATTGAACTTTTAAATGCAACCGAAATCACCCTTTATTTTACCGCCAGAACCTCATTTAACGGGTTTGATAAGCACCCCTATTTAGATGGTGCCGACTGCGAAGCTCTGTGCGATAATGATATGAACTGCGTGGAGTCCGAAACCTTTGAGGGTTTAAAATCGGCACACATTACCGATTTTAGTTCGCTTTTTAATCGTACCGATTTCACCCTTTGCAATAATGAATCTAACCTTTATACCGATGAAATTTTAAAGGAACATAAAAGCAATGCCCTTTATGAACTGCTATTTAATTTAGGTAAGTATCTTACAATTTCAGGTTCACGTACGGGCGGTCAACCAATGAATTTACAAGGCATTTGGAACGAAATGGTTGCACCACCGTGGAATAGTAATTATACCATTAACATCAATACTGAAATGAATTATATGCCTACTTTGGCACTTAATCTTTCAGAGTGTTTTGAGCCATATGTAAAATTAGCGACCGAACTTGCAGTAAACGGTAGAAAAATTGCCGAGGAATGGTATGGCGTTAAGGGAATTATATCTCACCATAATACCGATATTTGGCGAATGGCTAACCCCGTTGGAAGTCAAAATAAAGATTCCCACGTTTGGAGTTTTTACAATACCTCCTTTGGTTGGATTCTTTGGGGACTAAAAGAAAAGTTTTTAATAGAACAAGATTATGAATATCTAAAAAGTACCCTTTACCCACTTATAACCGAATGTGCCGAGACTTATATTTCTCTTTTTACCGAAGATGAAAATAAAAATCTTTTCCTTAGCCCCGCAAC
>JAZSJA010000035.1:0-5722 GCA_045534095.1 Acutalibacteraceae bacterium
AAGCATCAAAATAAAGTTTTTTTTAGCAAGAGTGTGGGTTTTGTTTTTAATAAAAATTTGCAAAATAATGCCAAAATAAAATAAAAAATTGAATAATGTTTAATATAAAAGAAAATAATTTTTAATAGAAATATAAAAATTTATATAAAAAATAATACTTTTTTAAGTATTTATAAAATAAAAATTTGCTTATTTTAAGGCAAAAAATGGTTAAAAAACGGTAAAAAATAGGGTAAAATTGCAAACACTCGGCAAGGTGTTCGCTAAAAACCATAAAAAACATGAAAAACTTAAAAATTTTTTGAAAAAAGTTGTTGACACCTTAAAATGTATATGTTATTCTTGCTTCGTCACTGTGAAACAAACAAGTGACTGCGCTACGGCGCAAACAATAGCACCATCACAACTGCATATTTATATATTAAGAGTAGACAAATATCGAGTTTAAAATATTTACTTATAAGTATTCATTTTAAAACGCTAAATTTGAAAACAAAAAAGTTATCTACTTAAATTGTTAAAGATTTAAGTTTATAAGTTTTTTCGTTTGTTCGTGTAATATGTATTTTCAATTTCAAATTAACCGATTTGAACAAAATTCAATTACGCTGAGTAAAATAACAAGAAATTGTCAAGATTTATCATAGACTTTTTGAAAGCATTTTTCGAAAATCATGAATTGATTAGAATCAAAAAACTTTTAAGTTTTTTAGATCAAGCTACAAAGAGCATATAGTGGATGCCTTGGCACTAGGCGCCGATGAAGGACGCGACAAGCTGCGAAAAGCTACGGGGAACCGCACATAGGTTTTGATCCGTAGATGTCCGAATGTGGCAACACACTAAGAGTAATATCTTAGTATTATTACAGGAATTCATACTGTAATAAGGGGAACCCGGAGAACTGAAACATCTAAGTACCCGGAGGAAGAGAAAGTAAACAAACGATTACCTAAGTAGTGGTGAGCGAACGGGTAAGAGCCCAAACCATTTGAAGAAATTTGAGTGGGGTTAGGACCTTATAAGAGCATGGATATTGTTAGCTGAACATTTTTGGAAAGTTAGACGAAACAGGGTGACAGTCCCGTAGGCGAAAACAATAAACACTCGAAGGTATCCAGAGTAGCACAGGACACGCGAAATCCGGTGTGAATGTGGGAGGACCATCTCCTAAGGCTAAATACGACCTAGTGACCGATAGTGGAATAGTACCGTGAGGGAAAGGTGAAAAGAACCCCGGAAGGGGAGTGAAATAGAAACTGAAACTGTATGCTTACAAGCAGAGAAAGCACTACTATATAGTGTGATCTCGTACTTTTTGTAGAACGGGCCGGCGAGTTACGATATGTAGCAAGGTTAAGTGATTAAGTCATGGAGCCGTAGCGAAAGCGAGTCTGAATAGGGCGCTTAAGTTGCATGTTGTAGACCCGAAACCTGGCGATCTATCCTTGAGCAGGTTGAAGCAGGGCTAACCCCCTGTGGAGGACCGAACCCACGTCTGTTGAAATAGCCGGGGATGACTTGTGGATAGCGGAGAAATTCCAATCGAGCCAGGAGATAGCTGGTTCTCCTCGAAATAGCTTTAGGGCTAGCCTCTATGTAAAGATAGTTGGGGGTAAAGCACTGAATAGGCTAGGGCGGGTCAAACTGTACCGAACCTTATCAAACTAAGAATACCAACGCATTGATAGTAGGGAGTCAGACTGTGTGAGCTAAGTTTCATAGTCAAAAGGGAAACAGCCCAGACCTACAACTAAGGTCCCAAAGTGTAAGTTAAGTGGTAAAGGATGTCTTATTGCTAAAACAACCAGGATGTTGGCTCAGAAGCAGCCATTCATTCAAAGAGTGCGTAATAGCTCACTGGTCGAGTGATAGGGCGCCGAAAATTCACGGGGCTAAAACTTACCACCGAAGTTTAGGAATACCGTAACAGGTATTGGTAGAGGAGCAATGTATACGGGCAGAAGCCATATCGAAAGGGGTGGTGGACTGTATACAAGAGAGAATGCCGGCATGAGTAGCGAAAGTGGAGTGAGAATCTCCACCATCGAAAGTCTAAGGTTTCCTGGGGAAGGCTTGTCCTCCCAGGCTAAGTCGGGACCTAAGTCGAGGGCTAACGCCGTAGATGAAGGACAACTAGTAGATATTCTAGTACTACCGTAATACGATAAAGAGTCGACGCAGGGACGCAGAAGGATAGTGGATCCGCACGGATGGAGATGTGCGGCCAAATCATGAGGGAAACAATTAGTGAAGTACGATTGTATCAAAATTCCTAGGTGATGATGGGGAGTGAAATTTAGTACCGAAGTCCATGAATTCACACTGACGAGAAAAGCTGCTAGATAGTATTAAGGTACCCGTACCGCAATCCGCCACAGGTAGACGATGAGAGAATCATAAGATGAGCGGGATAACCCTTGTTAAGGAACTCGGCAAAATGACCCCGTAACTTCGGGATAAGGGGTGCCTATAGCAATATAGGCCGCAGAGAATCGGCCCAAGCAACTGTTTATCAAAAACACAGGTTTCTGCTAAAGCGTAAGCTGAAGTATAGGAGCTGACACCTGCCCGGTGCTGGAAGGTTAAGAGGATTTGTTAGGAGTAATCCGAAGCATTGAATTTAAGCCCCAGTGAACGGCGGCGATAACTATAATCGTCCTAAGGTAGCGAAATTCCTTGTCGGGTAAGTTCCGACCCGCATGAATGGTGTAATGATTTGGGCACTGTCTCAACAAGGGACCCGGCGAAGTTGAACTATGCGTGAAGATGCGTATTACCCGCGACTGGACGGAAAGACCCCATAGAGCTTTACTGTAATTTGGTATTGAGTTTCGGAATTTAATGTACAGGATAGGTGGGAGACTTTGAAGCACGGGCGTTAGCCTGTGTGGAGTCAACCTTGGGATACCACCCTTTGGATTTTGAGATTCTAACATTGAACCCGTTATCCGGGCAATGGACAGTGCCTGATGGACAGTTTGACTGGGGCGGTCGCCTCCTAAAGAGTAACGGAGGCGTCCAAAGGTTCCCTCAGAATGGTTGGAAACCATTTATAGAGTATAAAGGCAGAAGGGAGCTTAACTGCGACACCTACAAGTGGAGCAGATACGAAAGTAGGGCTTAGTGATCCGGCGGTAGAGTATGGAATTGCCGTCGCTTATCGGATAAAAGTTACCTTGGGGATAACAGGCTTATCCCTCCCAAGAGTTCACATCGACGGAGGGGTTTGGCACCTCGATGTCGGCTCGTCACATCCTGGGGCTGTAGTAGGTCCCAAGGGTTCGGCTGTTCGCCGATTAAAGTGGCACGCGAGCTGGGTTCAGAACGTCGTGAGACAGTTCGGTCCCTATCCATCGTGGGCGTAGGATATTTGAAAGGAGCTGCTCCTAGTACGAGAGGACCAGAGTGGACGTACCTATTGTGCACCAGTTGTATCGCCAGATGCATGGCTGGGTAGCGAAGTACGGAAGAGATAAACGCTGAAAGCATCTAAGCGTGAAACTCGCCTTAAGATTAGATATCCCATAACATAAGTTAGTAAGACCCCTTGCAGACAACAAGGTTGATAGGTCAGAGGTGGAAACGCAGTAATGTGTGTAGCTGACTGATACTAATAGGTCGAGGGCTTGATCAAGAATAATCTTGAACAACGCTTGATTTTACTTAAGTTTACTAAATATATATTAAATATGCAGTTGTGATGGTGCTATTCACCCCTCTTTTTTAATAAAAGAGAAAATAATACTTGCTTATATCTGAGTAATCAGTTATAATACCAGTGATGGTGAAGATAGAGAAAAGGTACCACCCGTTCCCATTCCGAACACGGAAGTTAAGCTTTTCATCGCCAAACATACTTGGCTGGACACGGCCCGGGAAATCAGGACATCGCCATCGCATCATTAAGACCACCGCATGAGGTGGTTTTTTTGTTTTTATTTATAATTTATCCACAAAAAAAGAAAGCTATAAATTATAACTTTCTTTTTTTTATAATATTTATTTTTATTTATATTGTTGAAATATGTAATTCTTTTGCAATGTTTTCAGCATTGGTTATTAAATCTATTTTTTCGCTTGAAATAGTAATATCTGCATATTTTTCATATAAAATAACTCTTTCAGAATATAAATCGTCAAAAGTTTTGCCTTTTTCAATAACAACGCCTCTGGTTTCAAAATTACCTAGGCGGGAAATGAGTTCTTCTTTTGAAACTTTTAAATAAACAACAGTTCCAATATTTTTAAGGTTTAGCATTGCTTCTTTGCCATAAATAACACTTCCTCCGGTGGCAATAACTGTATTTTTTAAGTCTATATTTGCAATAACTTCATTTTCAACTTTTTTAAAATATTCTAAACCGTTTTCTTCTATTATTTTATATAATTTTTTATTTTCTTGTTGTTGAATTAAAATATCGGTGTCAATAAAATCGTAACCAATAAGTTTTGCAAGTAAAACACCAATTGTGCTTTTGCCGCAACCTGGCATGCCAATTAAAATAACATTATTCATTTTTAAAAAATTCCTTTGTATGAAAACAATTTTATTAAACAACCTTTTCTTTGTCAAATTTTTATTTATAAAAAGTGCACATTGCTTTTTATAAAAATTTTAGTTAAAATGATTGCGTAGTAGTTTAATACTTAAAAAACTTTTATTGAAAAGCGGGGAAATAAAATGAACAACGAATATTCTGCATATCAAGCAACACAATTGTTTGCAAACCCTAAAAAAGCCTTAAAAACACTTGATAAGGCGTTGGATAAACAAAGTTATGAATATTTAGTTAAAGCTGAAGATAAGGGCAGTTACGGGGTTTATTCGGGCGATAGTGATAAGCCTTTATGTGTGTGCGATGATGTGTTTAAAGCCTTTATGGGCGTTTTACATTTTGAATATAAGGTTGGCAGAAAAGATGAGTTGCCTGGTTGGACTTTGCCAGATGGATACTTACAACATAACTGGGAAGTTATTGTAAGAAATACACAATTTCCAGAACAACCTCTTTATCCAAGTATTAACAAAGCACTTGACAATGGTTCTACTTTGTATTGTACAAATACTGCTCAAGAAGGGTATAATAGTGTTGTTTTAACAAATCCGTTTAATGAAAATTATGCTGACAAAATTTTGTTTAAAACAGATAGTTTTAGTGCTGGTTTACAAGAAGCTGATAGTATGGCAAGTTTTTGTTTGCAAAGTTTTGAACAAGGTCAAAATTAAATAGTGTGCAGTTTTAGTTGTTAATTTTTTGAATTTTGTGCCAAATGGCATAAACTATATCAAAACAATAAAAAAAATAATATAATAAAGTATGAAATTAACTTCAGAAGAAATAAACTCGCTAGCGGTTTTGCTTGCTTCGATTTTAGCTAAAAATGCAAGTAAAAAAGAGATAATTTTATTTAAAGTATTTTTATCTCAAGTTATAAATAATTTATCTTCTTATTTGTTAGATTAAATAATTGTTATATTATTTTTTTATTTTTATTTGTTTTCATTTTTTAAAAGCAAAAAATATTCTTGCCATTTGTGTTGTCTAATTGGTATTGGTTTGTGGTTTGAAAAGTATAAAATTAAAGCTGGAGATATATTATTCCATTTGTCAACAATTTCATATTTTATTAAAAAACCATTTTGTATTAACTTTTTTGCTTTTGAGTGATAATTAAAGTACATAATATTATTTTGTGCTAAATATATAAAAAATTAAAA
>JAZSJA010000133.1:0-17853 GCA_045534095.1 Acutalibacteraceae bacterium
ATGGAATCGCTGCCGCACATAAGCATCACAAGTCGGTCAAGACCGATACCAAATCCACCATGAGGAGGTGCACCATAACGGTAAGCATCAACAAGGAAGCCGAATTTTTCATTAGCCTCTTCATCTGAAAGTCCGAGGGCAGCAAACATTTTCTTTTGAAGCTCGGGGTCGTTAATACGAATGGAGCCTGAAGAAAGCTCAACACCATTTAAAACAAGGTCGTAGGCCTTGGCGAACACCTTTGCAGGATCGGTATCAAGATACTGTAGACACTCGTCCAAAGGAGAGGTGAAAGGATGATGCATTGCATCCCAGTTGCCGGTTTCCTCATTGTACTCAAAGAATGGGAACTCAGTAATCCAAAGAAATTCATAACCCTCGGGTATAATATTAAGTTTTTCTGCAACCTGTAAACGAAGTGCGCCTAGAACACTTAAGGTTGTGGATTTTTTATCAGCGATAAAGAGGGCGACGTCACCCTTTTCAACACCCATACGTGCCATCAAAGTAGCGAACTCATCATCAGAGAGGAACTTTTTAAAGCCACAGGTAGGCTCCTCAGCGTCGTCTGCCCAACGAATAAATGCAAGTCCCTTTGCCCCAATACCCTTTGCGGCCTCTGTTAATTTGTCAATCTCTTTACGGGTAAGGGTTGCCGCACCGCCCTTGGCGGTAATACCACGAACGTAACCACCATTTTTAACGGTATCGGCAAATACGGAAAATCCGCAATTTTCCACAATATCAGCAAGGTCGATAAGCTTCATATCAAAACGAACGTCAGGCTTATCAGAACCATAATTCTCCATAGCCTCAGTATAGGTCATACGGCGAATAGGGGTAGGAATATCCACATTTAATACGTTTTTGAAAAGATAATTTATATAACGCTCACCAAGATTTAATACATCATCCATCTCAACAAAGGACATCTCTAAATCTATTTGAGTAAACTCAGGCTGACGGTCGGCACGTAAATCCTCGTCACGATAGCAACGTGCAATTTGCATATAGCGGTCATAACCCGAAAGCATAAGAAGCTGCTTATACATCTGGGGTGACTGTGGAAGTGCGTAAAAACTACCCTTGTGAATACGAGAGGGAACAAGGTAATCTCTGGCACCCTCGGGGGTGGATTTAATAAGGGTTGGGGTCTCAATCTCTAAAAATCCCTCGCCATCAAAGAAATCTCTTGTTACCTTGGTAACCTTATGACGCATCATAAGATTGTTTTGCAGAGTAGGTCTACGGAGGTCTAGATAACGATATTTAAGACGAAGCTCCTCTTTAACGGAGGTGTCGTCTAAAATTTCAAATGGGGTAGTTTCTGCCGAACCTAAAACTTTAAACTCTTTTACCTCGATTTCGATTTCACCGGTAGGGATATCGGGATTAACTGAAGAACGTTTGCGAACAATACCCTTGGCCATTAAAACATATTCCGAACGAACGGCAAATGCTTTAGAGAAAATATCACGATCGGTAGTATCATCAAAGGCAAGCTGAACTATACCGGTTCTATCTCTGAGGTCTATAAAAATAAGTTGACCTAAGTCACGTTGACGTGCAGTCCAACCACAAACAACAACCTCATCACCTATTCTATCAGCGGTAAGAGTACCACAATAATCGGTGCGTTTTAAGCCTTGCATAGTATCTAATTGCATATAAAAAATACCTCTTTCAATGGTCTAATTGGGCGGAGCCAAAAGGCGCCGCCCAATTGAATTTTCTTATTTTAGTTAGGACGAACAATATCTCGCCAATCTAAATCTCCGCGTTCCAAACCGTGGATAAGCACCTCGGCAGTGGCTATATTCGTTGCTACGGGAATGTTGTGGACATCGCAAAGATTAAGCAAAACCTGCTCATCGGGCTCACTTGTTTTATTGGTCATAGGATCACGGAAAAGAAGAACAAGATCAATTTCATCACAGCTGATACGAGAGGCGATTTGTTGGAAGCCACCCTGTCTACCGCTTAAAAATTTAACAATCTCCAAACCGGTAGCCTCAGAAACCAATTTGCCGGTTGTGCCGGTTGAATACAGATTATGTCTGCTAAGTATTCCGCAGTAAGCTATACAAAACTGCACCATAAGTTCCTTTTTTGCATCGTGTGCGATAATCGCAATGTTCATTTTAACACTCCTTTTCCTTTCAGGGAATAAATCCCAACCAGTTGTTTTATGAAAATTATATTTTTTTGTAAGACACAAGGGGAATATCATACCCCATTATGCGCTTAGCAATCCTGTTAAATGCCTTTGCGGCACGGCTTTTTTTAGGCAAAGCCTGACCTGAACAGCAGGACATATAAACATCCATACTTTGTGGTACAACGCCCATAAGGCGAATGCCGCTTTCATCAATAATCTCGTCAATATTAGCGGTTATTCCACGGCGCATAGTATCAAAGGATACTCGATTTAAAATAAGCCTTACTGACATTAAATTCAGTTCGGCAAGATCACTGCCCATTATGGCGGCATCTCTGAGAGATACTGCATCGGCATTACAAACAACCAACGCCTCTGCATAGCGTGGAAGTGCTGAGTAAAGCTCATCCACCGTACCTGCGGGGAAATCAAAAATCACAAAATCATACGTCTCTAAAGCTTGTTTTGCAAAATTTGATAATGCGGTTGGGTCGATTTTATCCTTTAACGGAGCGGCTATAAAGTGTAAATTCCCTCCCGAAGAAGGAACCGAAAGAAGGGCCTCTTCAATGGTTTTATCTCCACTTAATACATCACCTAAATCAAAGATTAAATCATTTGAAACGCCAAACATTATATCAAGGCAACGCATACCCGCATCCAAATCCACAACTAAAACCTTGTTTGACATAAGGCTTAATGCGGTGGCAAGATGCACCGAAACGCTGGATTTGCCCGCACCGCCCTTTCCGGAGGTGACGGCTATTAGTCTACCCATAAGTCACGTCCTTAAAAACACTAATTTATAATATATTATCACAATTTATCCAATTTGTAAACACTAAGAATTATATATTTTCATTTTTTTACAATTTTTTCAACATTTTTATGAACCGGGTCTGCATTTATCTGCCAATGCCGCAAATTGCTCCATGGTTAGTTGCTCTGCACGAACGGTAGGCGGAATTTCAAGCTCCTCAAGAGCCTTTTGCAAAATCTCCTTAGAAACCACCCCTGCTGCAGAAACCGAGTTCATAAGAGTTTTGCGACGATGTTCAAAAGCACCCCTTATAAGTCTAAACAACAGTTTTTCGTCCTCTACTATAATAGGGGCAGTTTTTCTTACCGAAAACTGAATAACTGCACTATCCACGTTGGGAGATGGGGTGAAGCTTTCTCTTGGAACCTCAAAAAGCATTTCGCTCTCAGCATAAAAAGCGGCGGCAAGAGTAACAGCACCCACCGCACGGCTTGGGATATCTGCCGTAAGCCGCTCGGCCGCTTCCTTCTGCACCATAACGGTTATGGTTTCTACGGGAAGCTTGCTTTCAAGAAGCGACATTATAATTGGTGACGTTATATAGTAAGGGAGATTTGCACAAATTGCAACACGTTTGCAGTCCTTAAATTCTTCCTCAATAACCTTTTTAAGGTCTAACTTCAAAACGTCCGAAAAAATTACAGATGCGTTTTCATAATCCTCTAAGGTTTTTGCCAAAATAGGACGGAGCCTTTCATCAAGCTCAACGGCAATAACCTTTTTGGCAATTTGGGCAAGCTCAACCGTTAAAACACCTATACCCGGGCCGATTTCAATAACACCTGTGTCGGCGTCTGCGGCAGCCTCTGCCATAGCGGGGCAAACAAATGAATCGGTTAAAAAGTTTTGTCCCAAGGATTTTTTAAAGGTAAAACCCTCTGCCGAGAGAAGCTTTTCTATTGTGCGTTTGTTTGAAAGATCGTATTTCATTCTACTCTCCCTTTTTTGCTAAAAACACCCTTGTAAACTTTATAATCTCGGTAACTACCAAAGGAATTGCAGAAAGTAATATTATCTCAATTACCATTGTACTGTTAAGCATTTCTAAATCAAAAAGGGTGTGTAAGGGGCCGGAAATAATTAAAAGTGTAGCAACTGCAACCCCAAGTGCAACCAACATAAGTTTGTTTGTATGGAAGCCTATTTTAAAAATGGAAAGTTCACTTCTAAGACCAAATGCCAAAGATATTTCCGAAAGCACCAAAACTGCAAAAAGCATTGCTGAGCCACCTATTGCATATGCGATTATACCCAGCAAGCCTATCATGCAACCCTGCCACAAAACGGAAATTCCATATTCCCCTGCAAAGAAATGCTCTTTTTTGGATCTTGGAGGTCTTGTCATTACGTCGTGACCTGCCTTTTCATAAGAAAGACCAAGAATTACCGCAAATCCTACAATCAAATTAAGCCACATAATAGGAAGAGAGGTAAGTGCTGGCTTGCCAAATATTATTATTTCCAAAAGCATTAACAACATTTCACCCAAAGCACAACTAAGCACCTGAGATGCCACACGTTTAACATTTGCGTAAATGCCTCTTGATTCTTTTATAGCACCAATAACCGAAATGTAACTATCTTCAGTTAAAACAACGTCGGCAGCTCCTTTTGCAATATCGGTGCCCGTAACACCCATAGCACAACCTACGTCTGCCTCTTTTAAAATAGCGGCATCCTCTACACTATCTCCCGTTACAGCAACAATTTCACCCAACTCTTTATAAATATCAATAATTCTAAGCTTATCTTCAGCTGTTATTCTGGAGTATACTGAAATTTTTTGAATTTCAGCCTTTAGGGCTTCGTCGTCCATTTTGGCAAGTTCCTCGCCCGTAATGGCTCTCTCACCCTCTTTAAGGATTCCAAGTCCCTTTGCAATAACCTCTGCGGCAGTAACGTGGTCACCCGTTATCATTACGGTGCGAATGCCCGCCGCCTCACTTTCACGGAGTGCAACGGTAGTTTCACGACTTACGGTATCGGTCATTCCAAAAACACCCATTAAGGTAAGATTGCATTCCATATTTTCGCTATTAGGATTAGATGGTACCTCGTCCAAAGGCTTCATTGCAAGAGCAATAGCTCTAAGTCCACGCCTACCCATTTCCTTTGCTGCTTCTACTGCACCCCCAATGTTACCGCTCGTGCAGTACTCTGTTAAAATATCAGGGGAACCCTTTACAATGGCAAAGGGGCGATTATTTATCATATTTATTGTGGTCATAAGTTTTCTTGTGGAATCAAAAGGAACCTCGGCCATACGTGGATATATGTTTTCAAGCTCTTCCTTTGTAAGACCGCAATAATCCATACAAGCAGAAACTATACTAACCTCAGTAGGGTCACCTACAGGGCGTAATTTTCCGCCTACACCAACCTCAACTGTGGAGTTACCACAAAGTGTAGCGGTACGAAGAAGGGTTATGGCATTTTCACTTGGAACGTCTGTGTTTAAATCTATAAGTTCGGCACCATCGTAAAGCATAATCATCTTCATACGATTTTTTGTAAGTGTTCCCGTCTTGTCGGAAATAACCAGGGTAACCTTACCAAGTTCCTCAACGGATGAAGGATTTTGAATTATGGCTTTGCGTTTTAACATACGGTGTGCACCAAAGCCTAAAATTATGTTTACTGCCTGAGCAGCCTCTTCAGGAATGGCGGCTACTGCAAGGGAGGTTATGGTAAGGAGAAGTTCAAGCACCATTACTGCAAAATTATCGGCAGAAATGCCACGAATAACACCTATTAAAAAGATTACAAAGCATATAATAAGAACGGCTATTCTAGCGGTTTTGCCAATATCAATAAGACGGCGTTTTACAGGAAGCTCGCTTCCTTCGGTTATCTCCACAATGGTTTCTTGTCTTGCAAGCTCGGTATTCATACCTGTATCGGTAACAATTATTTTAGCATGTCCAAAAAGCACAGAACAACCGGCGTATACCATATTTTTACGCTCGGTCACATCAGCAATGTCCTCAGGGGTAAAATCCGCCTGTTTTTCATTAGGTGCAGAATCACCGCAAATTGCAGATTCATCACAGGTAAGAGAGTAGCTTTCTAAAATTCGACCGTCAGCAGGAATATAATCCCCTTGCTCTAATAAAACAATATCTCCCGGCACCAAAAAGGAGGCGGGTACCTCAATAACCTCGCCATTGCGTAGCACCTTGGCGGTAGCGGCAATATCGCCCTTTAATTTTTCAAAATCATTATCTGCCTTAACGCCAATCAATACGTCAGCGACAGCGTTAAGGGTAAGTAACGCAAAAACAATAAGAGGCACGTACCAACCGGGTTCTCGGGCAACAATATCGGTAACAAGTACCACGCCCGAAACCAACATAAGCAAAACATCCAGCGTAGGAGTAAGGTGTTTAAAAATCTTTTTTACTATGTTTGTATCGTTATTTTTAGCACGAGTATTCTCGCCAAACTCGGCTATTCTACCGGCAATTTCTGCTGCACTAAGCCCTGTTTCTGTGTTTACGTTAAGTTCACGTTTTACGTCTTCAATATTTGAACTATGCCAGATCATATTACAATCCTCCGTAGTTTGTTTTTGATATGCAAATTTTTATACAGTGTATATTATACTACAAAAGTTTTGTTTTTGCAATTAAAACAAGGCGAAAAATGAAAAAATATTCACTTAAAAATATTGACTATTATATGAAAAAGGGTTAAAATAATTGTAGCAGAAAAAATCTGTAAAATTTTTGAAAATGAGGTGTGCCCGATGGAAGAGCAGATTTTCGGGAATGATATAATTACCCTAACTGATGACGACGGCAAAAATTATGAGTTTGAAATAATTGACGCTATTGAAACTGACGACGGCAGATATCTTGCAATGATCCCCTATTATTCCGATCCTAAAGCAAAGTTGGACGATAGCGGCGAATTGGTTATTGTAAAGGTGTTTGAGGATGAAAACGGCGAGGAATATTTTGAGGATATTCCCGACGATAATGAGTATGAAACCGTTGCAGATTTATTTATAAATCGTCTTCAGGATGCTTTTGAAATCAACGAGGAATAATTTTATCTCCGAACGCGGAACGCAATTATGGCGATGATTAAAACTATCCCGTAATAAAACCGGTCTTAGACCGGGACGCGGAACGTGACTATGGCAACGATAAAAACTTATTCGTAATAAAATTGCCTTATAACTACAAGCTTTCCGGACGCGGAATGAAGCTAGCACAAACTAAAAATCGCCTTATAACTGCTATCTTTCCGGACGCGGAACGAGGCTATGGCGATAACAAAAACCATCCCGTAATAAATCCTTCCCTGTACGCGGACCGTGGTTAATTATAACCCTACAACCTTTTTATCGGGGACCTTTCTCCTGCGGCAGGCTTGCAGACCTCCCGGCACTGTCATTTGAGCAGTGTTGGACGAAGGGAGCGCGAAACCGTGGGGCGGCCACCCACCTGCTTTTTTTGCAGGTTATCAATTGCCATTTACGGCAGGGCAGGATTGTGCGGAAACTTTAAACCGACCATCTCATTTTAAATGAAGTGGTCGGTTTTTTGAGTTTATTCAAAAAAAGAAGCGACAAAACCTTAAAAAGTTTCATCGCTTCTTTTTTTGTTAAAGGTAATTATTCAACGTCATCTAAAGTAAGATCAAGATCGGGCTCACAATCGCACTCGATATAATCCATATCTCTCTTAGTGTTAAGATAACGGTTTACGAAAACTGCAACGCCTGCTGCCATAGCGATGATAGCTATTGCTGCTGCTACAATCCACATAATAGTTCTAAATCTCATTTTAAAATCCTCCTCTAAAATAGGTTTATTATATTATAACCCATTTTTTTCGTATTGTCAAATATTTTATTACACTTATTCTTCAAATGTCCTAAATCCGGGTCTTTCGCCCGGGAACCCCTCAGGCTTTTCGTCTGAAAAATCTCTTGGCGGCTTTCCAAAACCGGGCCCTCCCTCAGGTCTGCCAAAGCCCCCACCGTTCAATGAACCATTGGAGCTTACCGTATTTTCAGCTATAATCTCAGCCACCTTTGTGCCCGAAGTGTATTCTCCTTTTAAGTAGACCCCATTATCTTCTTTTCCTGAGTGACTGCCACCAAGATAACCAACGTATCCCTCGCCCTTTTTGATTTTTGGGGAGGAATAGCAAACCCAATTGAAGGCTTTTGGGGAACCGTAGGTAATAAGCTCACTACCATTGGAAGAAGCAATAGAAAACAAATCGTTTTCATTGCCTGAAAAATCGGTGTAAATCAAACAGTTTTGAGAGGAACTCTCGGACGGAGCCTGTGCCATACTTGATGAACCAATTGCAATAAATTCTCCACCGCTTATTACAAATTCACCATCGAAATCCAAAACTCCATTACCTCCCCCGGTAGGGCCGTTGACTATGATTGTACCACCCGAAATTTCAACATCTCCATTGGCATCCAAACCGTCACCCTCGGAATTTACGGTTAAACTACCGCCCGAAACCAAAAGCTTACCACCCGAAGAACCAAAGGTATCCATTCCCGGCCTGCCAAGCTCACCCGAGCCGTCACCACCGCTTATATTTATTCCATCATCGGCAGTATTTAATTTAATTTCTCCGCCTAAAAGCGATACGTTGGTCGCTTCCATACCCTCGTAGCTTTTCTCAGCATAAATAGTACCGCCTGAAATTTCAATATTCTCGTCAGCGTGAAGTGCATCATCCCCCGATTTTAGAGTGATTGTTCCCTTTGTGATTTTTACATTGCCATTTGAGTGTATGCAATCATCTAACGAATCAGCCGTGATGTTACCGCCGTTTATCTCAACCGCCAAAGCTCCCTTAATGGCTTTTGCGCTTGTTTCGGCTGTGGGCTCGCCCTCACATCCCCCACCGCTTATAATGGAATAATTGCCCGATTCTATTTTCAGTGTGCTTTCGGCTTGAAACCCATCCTCGCCCGAGGTTACGCTACCATTAGAGCCCGAAAGAGTAAGGGTGCCTACCGAGTAATTTGCAGCATCGTTTGAACGCAAGCCATCTCTACCCGAAATTACGTTGAAGGCCGTGTTATTTAAGGTTAAGGCCTCCTTGCCGGTTATTCCGTGCTCGACAGAGGATACGGTAAGGTTTGCTTCTTCGATGTTCAAAACAGTTTTGCTTGTAACGCCATTTCGGTTATTTCCTTGAACTAAAAGACGTCCCTCACCTTTTATAAGCAGATTTTCTTCACTGTAAATGCAGGCATCGGGCTCTAGCTGTTCACTGTCTGAATAATCGTCAAAATAATCATACTCCGAGGCATCTTTAAGAATATTCACACTACCCTCGTAAGAGGTAAGGGTAACCTCGGCGGCCTTTTTCACCAAAAACGCACTGCTGTAATTGGAGGTTATATCCGCACCATTTAAAATGACGTTTACTATGCCACTACCTGCCTTTACAACAATTCGACCGTTTGTAAGGGTGCCGCTTACGGCGTAGTTACCGCCCTTGGTGATTATTATATCCTTTCCGCTTAAATTTGCCCCGCCACCCTTGATTTCGGCAGTAGTTTCTTTAAGGGTTATAAAGGTATCGGCGTCAGTTACCTCTTTTTTGGCTGATGCCTTAATTTCAAAATCAACACTGGGCACCTCGGCAGAGATTGTTCCCGTTTCTTGATGGTTACTTTTGGTATCTGCTTCATCAGAACAACCCGAAAAAGATAACAAAATCGCAACTGCGATACCAACTGTTTTAAATACAAATTTTTTCATTACAATTCTTCCTTACCATAAGCAGGCAAACTGCAAACAATATCCAAATTTCCGTTGCGGCAACGAATTGCATCAATAAACTCCTTTGTTTTTGAAACGTCACGAAGTCGCACGCGGTATATGAGCTGGAATAAGCTTCCCATATTTGTAGTGCGAACACGAACAAGCTCACTAAAGGAAGTGTATTCTTTAAAAAGGTCATCAAAAAGATCAGAATAATCTATGTTTTCGGGAATGGTTATTTTAATCTCACGCTCTACAGATTTCACAGCACCAAAGCCAATAAGGTTGTAAAAAACAGTGAACACCACCATTATTGCAGTAAATACCGCCGCAACCCATACATAGCCCATACCTGTGGAAAGTCCAACCGCCATACTTAAAAATACGCTTCCAATTTCTCTTGCGTTTCCCGGTACAGAACGAAATCTTACAAGGTTAAAGGCTCCTGCAACCGCAACACCAACACCTATATTTCCGTTTACCATTAAAATTATCATTTGAACAATGGCGGGAAGCAGGGCGAGAGTTACAACAAAGCTTTTAGAATATTGACTGCGGAACATATAGCTTAATGCTATAACCGCACCCAAAATAAGGGATGCCAAGGTGCAACCAAAAAAGGCAAGCTCGCTAATATCATTACCATTTTTAATAAGACTTTCAAACATTTTTGTTACCTCCAAAACAAGATACTTCTTTTATATAGTTCAAAAACGCTTTCCCATATTTTGAAAAAGACATTGGAAAAATCTCAAGCTCGCTGAGTTCATGTGCAAGCCAAACAGGAAATGCTCCGGGAATTTTAATTTCCAAAAGACGATAATCTTCATCTATAAGCCGCTCACCATAAGCACCCAAGGTTAAATCCAAATCCTCTTTACGCCACAACACATCCCTATCTATGGTTATTCTAAGGTCGGGATTTTCTTTATCTATATACGCCGTTCTGGTATAAAAAAGAGCAGTAGATGGCTTTAGTGTACCATAACATTTTAAAAACCAATCAAGCTCGTTTTTGATTTGGCTTTTAATATCTATCTCACCGGATTTTATGTATTTGGTAGCCTTTTTATAGGTGGTATCAAGCCGCCTTTTGTAAACCACCTTTTTAAATTTTTTCTTAATTTCAATAAAAGACAAAGAATTTTCATCCGGCTCACCATAACACCTGAGCCTTAGTTTTTCTTTATAAACAGGTTTATCAAGGGAGCGGCGAATCAAGAGATAATCGTCAGTATCGTAATAAAGATTACAAATAACCGTTTCGCCGTATTTATCGGGAACCATACGGTGGGAAATTCTTTTTAAAAATTCGTCTGCTTGCGACTTGGTTAAAAGATACTTTTTTTCGTATCTTCTAAAAGTATATATAAATTTTGCCAACCGTATCCCCCCTTTTAAATAAAATTTCACTTGAATAATTATATCAGCTTTTTGTGCACAAATTATGAACCTTTTATAAAAATACCGTTGCTAAAAATATATTTCAGCAACGGTTGTTTTTTACCAGCTCATAATTTTTTGATTCATATAAGTAATTCTATTATTAACAAAGTTAATTAAATATGATACTTGTTCATCAAAATTATCAATATGCTCGGTAGTACGCTGATAAGTATGTTCTGCCGGCTGTGTGATTCCCCAAAGCTCAAAATTCACTTTTTGTGCCTTTTGCAGCATATTGGAAATATTGTTTATAAACCTGGGTAATTTATTGACCTTGGATACAGATGATTTCCAAACGTCTTTAACGTCTTTTTTAAATTCAGGCATACTAAGTAAATCCTTAAACCAAACCGATCGATCCAAATATGTTTCATTTGTATGTTTTTCGTTTGCATATTTACCATTACCAAAGCCTAGGTCAAAGTCCCAAACAGGGCCCATTTTCATTTTGCCTCCTGCATCTTTGTACATATAGCAAGAACAATGGAGCCTTGAGTCGGTATTCATGGAAAGCTCCTCTACAATATACCATTTAGCCATCGCTCTCATATCTACATATTTCGAAGCTTCGGAATAATTCTTCGATTTTATAGCTTTTTCCATCTTATCTACGTAATCGTAAATGTATTCAAGATATTTTAAACGTTCGCTATCCTTTAATGCTAAAAGCTTGGTATCAGAGGGCTTATTGATGTTGAATATTATGCCATAGTTTTTAGAGGTAAAGAACATATCTCCGCTTATGGGGTCAAGAGTTATATTTTCATTAAGCTTTTTCCATTTGGAAGGACGGTCGGCATCTTGACCATTTGTCCAAACACCAAATTCGCCCTCAGCTCTGTTATGTCCGTTTGTTTCTACAATATAGCCTACTTGATCCGGAGCGAGCTTTGAGTCAAATTTGGTTACGTTAACTCTGTTTTTGCTTACCTCTACCTTTTCAATAAGCTGATAGTTTCCGGCGTAAATTCCGTTAACCCATAAATCCACAAACCTAACGTCCATTACGGTTTCGGAACCTAAATTATGTGCAAGCTCCATTGCAACTGCGTTTCTCATAAGTGAGCGGTCGGCAAAGTTTGCAGCAAGCACCCACTCGGTATGAGCAGGAAGTCCCAACATTGTCTGTTTTTTATCCAACTTTAAAGTATAACTCTTTTTGGGATAGTAATACCAACTGGTCCAGCCACGACCCTTTATTTTACCACTTGCCATTACGTACTTGTTTTTCGCAAAGGAATAGGTAGAGTTCGAGGTGCTTCCGCCACCTGCAAAAACGGTACATTGTTCATACTCGGTTTTGCTGTCGATATCATCATTATCGGCGGTGTTTATTGCCATTGAGGGCAAACCTGTATTAAGGGTCATAACGTAAACGGTGTATTTTGTTTTTTTGTTACCCTTAACAGCAGTAAGTTCTATGGGAACTGTGAAATTAAATGCACATTTACCGCTTTTTATCTCTTTTTTACCATAAAGAAGCTTATCGCAGTTTATGGTAAATTCAGGCACCAAAGCATCTATTTGAGTTCCTGCGGGAAGCAATACGGTTATGGTAGTACCCGAAATACAACACTCTACCGAAAAAGGCAAAGTACCATTAAATCTTTGGGTAAAGAGAAACTGACTTATAGCATCAGTAGAATCACTTTCAAAAATCTCGGTAATAGGTAAGCCTGCTTCAATATCATTTGGAGAAATGCTGGGCCATTTAAAACTCGTAGAGTTTTTAGTTTTATCAGAAGACGAACTCCAACCCGCGGGCTTGTTCAAAACGGTTACCTTTGTTGCAGAGGGCAAAGGCAAGATTGTGCCGTTGCCAATATTTGGATTTTGTAATTGATTTCCGTCTTGGTTGCCATTTGGCTTAGCGTTTGGTTTGCCATTTAGACCTGCGTTTTGATTTGCGGAGGCATTATTAGAAGATGGTTCTTCCTCCCCCTCCATAAAATCCTCCTCGGTGTAAATTGCATCCTCAAACTCCTGCTCACCATCATCGCTGGAAGTAGTGGTAGTGTTCGCATCTACCGTCTCATACACTTTGGGTTGCTTAGCTATTACAATTGTTAAAATTATTGAAATAACCACCGAAAGAGCAAGTGTACTAAGTAAAATCTTTCTTTGTGCGTTCAAAAAATTCTCCCCTTTTATTTATTATAAATATCCAAGTATAATTGTATCATAAAACTTACAGTTTGTCTATAAAATATTTAACACCTTTTTATTTTGGTGATAAAAACATTTTTTATTATATTACATCATATACTATAAAAAAACGGATTTTACCCGAAAGGAAGATTTTTATGTGTGGAATTGCAGGAGAAATTAACCTTAAATGTGGCATAGTAAAACAAGATTATCACATTAAAATGCTAAACTCATTATCACATAGAGGGCCTGACGAAAATGGATTCTTTGAGGATGAAAATGCCATTCTTTTGCATAGCAGATTAGCGGTTATTGACCCAAAAAAAGGCAAACAACCCATGACAACAGTGCATAACAACATTCATTACACAATATGTTATAACGGCGAGCTTTATAATACTAATGAACTTAAACACAAACTAAAATCCGAGGGAGTAACCTTTGAAACCGAGTCTGATACCGAGGTGGTTCTCAAAGCCTATATCCGGTGGGGCAAAAAGTCCTTGGATTTATTCAACGGCATATTTGCATTTGTGATATTTAGTCCTGAAAAGAGAGAACTTTTTGTGGCGAGAGATAAAATGGGAGTAAAACCCTTTTTCTATGCTGAAAGAAAGGGCTCTTTTATTTTCGCAAGCGAAATAAAAACCCTACTCTGCCACCCCGACATTGAACCCGAAATAGATTCAACCGGCATTGCGGAGCTTATTTTTATAGGTCCCGGTCGCACTCCGGGATGTGGTGTTTTTAAAAATATTTTCGAATTAAAACCGGGCTTTTGCGGACTTTTTTCCGACCTTGACTTTAAAGAGCAACAATATTTTAAACTAACCGATAAGGAAAACTGCGACTCTATTGAAGAAATAATTGAAAAGGTACGTTTTTTGGTAACAGACGCGGTGGAAAAACAGCTTGTAAGTGACGTGCCTATAGGCACCTTTTTATCGGGTGGCTTGGATTCAAGTATAATCAGTTCGGTTGCGGCTAAGCATTTTGCAAAAAAAGGCAAACGCCTAAAAACCTTCTCCCTCACCTACAAGGATAACGACAAGCATTTTAAAAGTAGCAGGTTTCAGCCAACAGGGGACGATGAATTTATAAAAATAATGGTAGATTATTTAGATAGCGACCACACAACCATTTCGGTGGATACCGATGAGGTTGTAAAGGCTTTGTTTTCAGCGGTAGATGCAAGAGATTTACCCGGTATGGCTGATGTGGATTCATCTTTACTAATTTTTTGCGGCGAAATTAAAAAACGGGTAACCGTTGCCTTGTCCGGAGAATGTGCCGATGAAATTTTTGGTGGCTATCCATGGTATCGGGATGAGAACATCCGCTCACAATTTGGTTTTCCTTGGGCACAGTCTACAAAATATCGAGAAGAATTTTTGCACCCCGATTTAAGAGAAAAAATATCGGGTACAGATTACGTAAACAGTAGATACGAGCAAACCATCCGGGCTACTTCTAAACTTCAAAACCTCTCCCCTCTTGAGAGCCGAATGCGTGAAATGATGCAACTGAACTGCAGTTGGTTTATGCAAACCCTCTTAGATAGAAAAGACCGAATGAGTATGTATAACGGACTCGAGGTGCGTGTGCCCTTTTGTGATTATCGTATAACCGAATATTTATATACCATCCCTTGGTCGGTTAAAGATTTTAACGGCCGTGAAAAGGGACTACTCCGCAAGGCTATGGAGGGATATTTACCCGATAGTATTTTATGGCGTAAAAAAAGCCCCTACCCCAAAAGTCATAATCCTGCATACTTTACGGCGGTAAAAAATATTTTAGGAGATATTTTAAAGGATAAATCCTCCCCTCTATTTAACCTTTGCGATTATAACGCAGTTAAGAGTCTCCTTTTTGAGGAAAGAAGCGAGCCTTGGTACGGTCAGCTTATGACCACACCCCAAACTGTAGCCTATATGATTATGCTTAATTATTGGCTTGAAAAATTTAAAGTAAAAATAATTTGATTTGTGACGCTCCATAGTGTATAATGTAAACTAGAGTTATGTGCTATGGAGGTAATAAAGGTGGCAAGACGAAGAAAAAACAAAAAAGCAAAGTCCTTTTCGGCAATTATTATAATAATCGCTCTTCTGGTTACCGCTTGGCAAATCATACCAAAACTTTTTAATAAATATGATGAGGCCCTCTCCCCTGCCGAGGGCAACGGAGTTCTCGTTGGCGAGTTTTTAGACGTTGACCAAGCTGATTGTCAGCTTTTTTATATGCCTGATGGTAAAACAGCCCTTATTGACGCAGGTGATAGAGGTGACGGAGAGGAAATTGTTGATTATTTAAAGGATAATAACATTTCTAAAATAGATTATCTTATTGCTACTCACCCCCACGCCGATCACATTGGCGGAATGAGTGACGTTGTAGATTCCTTTGAAATAGGTAAAATTTTTCTTCCAAAGGTCGCTGAAGACGATGTCCCAACAAGTAAAACCTATGAAGAATTGTTAGAATCCATTGCAAAAAAGAATATTACTCCAACCATCGCTAAAGCAGGTGATTTGCTTTTTGAGGGAGAGGATTACAAAGCCCTTTGCTTCTCCCCAAGCGGTACCGATTACGATGACCTTAACCACTACTCCTTAACGGTAAAAATAACCTATGGCATACATAGTTTTTTGCTTACGGGAGATGCTGAAACCATAAATGAAAAAGAAATGCTTAAAGGTGACTATCCCCTTAAAAGTGACGTTTTAAAGGTTGGGCATCATGGCAGCGAATCCTCCACCTCTAAAAAATTTTTAAAGGCGGTAAATCCCAAATACGCAATTATTTCCTGCGGAGAGGATAACGACTACGGCCACCCCCATAAGGAAACCTTGGATGTTTTAAACAAACAAAGCGGACTTGAAAAAATCTACCGTACCGATCTAGATAAAACAATTATCGTTACTGCCGACGGCAAAACCGAAGACGGCATTAAAATCACAAAGCAAAACCCCACGGTTGTAGAATGAGGAAAAATTTATGAAAACAGAAACTTTAAAACTTGTAGGCAGTGCCGATTCCCTTTTGTACGTAACCTTCCCCAATTTGGATGACGGAAAATGTGTTTCGGCTTTCACCACCAGAATGGGCGGTATAAGCAAAGGAAAATTTGCTTCAATGAATATGAGCTTTTCCAACGGCGATTCTCCAAGGTCGGTACGCAAAAACTATGATATCCTCTTTAACGCTTTGGGACTCAACCCCGAAAAAGCGGTATTAAGCCACCAAACCCACACAAACAATATCCGCATCGTTAAGGAAAAGGATATCGGCAAGGGCATTGTAATCCATCGCGATTACGATAACGTTGACGGTCTTATAACCAATCTAAAGGGTGTAACCCTTGTAACCCAGTTTGCCGACTGCGTTCCGCTGCTTTTTTACGATCCCGTTAAGGAAGTTATCGCCTCATCCCATGCGGGCTGGCGTGGAACTGTTAAGGAGATTGGTAAAAAAACAGTAGAAAAAATGAAAAAACATTTTGGTTGCGACCCAAGTGATATTAAGGTTGCCATAGGTCCCTCAATAGGCAGTTGTTGTTATGAGGTGGATGGCCCTGTTTATGAGTCCTTCACAGACCTTGGCTTTATGTTTGTAAATGCCGTTTTCACTAAAAAAGAAAACGGAAAATATATGCTCGATTTATGGAATGCCAATCGAATGATTCTTGAAAGTGCCGGCATAAAAAGAGAAAACATATGCATAACCGATTTATGCACTTGTTGCAACAGTCAATTTTTCCATTCCCACAGGGCAAGCGGTGGAAATCGCGGAAACCTTGCGGCGGTAATAGCATTAAAAAAATAAGGAGTACAAAAAAATGAAAATAGCAATAGGAAACGACCACGTAGCGGTTGAACTTAAAAAACACATTACAAAATACGTTGAAGCAAAAGGTTATGAGGTAGTAAACTTTGGTACCGATTCAACCGAATCCTGCGACTATCCCATCTATGGTGAAAAGGTAGCTCGTGCAGTTGCAGCGGGCGAGTGTGATCTCGGCATACTCATATGCGGTACCGGAATTGGTATCTCCCTTGCAGCCAATAAGGTTAAGGGTATCCGTGCAGCTGTTTGCTCCGAGCCCTACTCAGCAAGACTCACCCGTAAACATAACAATGCAAACATCATTGCGTTTGGCGCAAGGGTAATAGGTCAGGAAATGGCTGAAATGATTGTTGATGAATTTTTAAATACCGAGTATGAGGGAGGACGTCACCAACGCCGTGTTGATATGATAATGGCAATTGAAAAGGGTGAACAAATTAACTGATTTATTTCTAACAATATAACAGTTACAAATCTAGCTATGAAAAATAGTTATTAAAATAGTAGTGCGATAAATTGTAGTTTGAAGGTGTAAATTTTTGGGGGAAAATGAATCCCACCACCGCAAGCGGTCCCCCTCCCTTTAACAAGGGAGGCAAATTTTCCAAATACCCAAAATGAGTGTAACCCTGCATAAATAGCGAATTTTATTAGTATGCACAAAATGATAAATTTGCTGTAACC
>JAZSJA010000085.1:0-15536 GCA_045534095.1 Acutalibacteraceae bacterium
TTGTATAATGCTATTGTATGTATTATAATATATGTAAATTGAATAGATTTCTATATGACGTTTGCAGGAAAGTGCGTAAGCTACCGAAGGAGTAACACTCTCAGGTGTCATTTTATGATAAAGACTGTAAACCGATAGAACTTTGGAGAATCCCTTTTTAGGGTGCCGAAGGTGCAAAGCGTTTTTAACGCCAATCTCTCAGGCAAAAGGACAAAGTATTTACTTTTTTATAAAAGTTTTGTTTTTGTTATGCCTACAGATTGTGTTTTGCACAGTCTGTTTTTTTATTTTATTTTTTTAAGGAGTTGTCAGTTATGCTAGACAAAATTGCCGAAATCAACGGCGGTATCAATGGTGTGGTTTGGGGTTTATTGGGCCTCGCTCTCCTCATTGGTACAGGTATTATCGTAACACTTTGCACAAAGGTGTTTCAGATTTCACACATAGGACTTTGGTTTAAAAACACTCTTGGTAGTTTGTTTAAAAAAGAGGTTATTAAACATCGCAAAGAAAAAGGAACAATATCACCTTTCCAAGCGTTATGTACCGCTTTGGCCGCTACTGTTGGTACCGGTAATATTGCAGGTGTTGCCGCTGCTATTTGTATTGGTGGTGCCGGTGCTGTTTTTTGGATGTGGGTTGCAGCGTTCTTTGGAATGATGACTAACTACGCAGAAAACGTTTTAGGTATTTATTTCCGTCGTAAAAATGCTAAAAACGAATGGTCAGGCGGTGCTATGTACTACCTTCAGGACGGTCTTGGTGCTAAAAAAGGTTGCAAATGGATTGGTAAAGTTCTTGCTGTTCTTTTTTGCGTTTTCACAATGCTCGCTTCGTTCGGTATCGGTAGTATGGGTCAAGTAAACAAAATTGTTGCCAACGTTGCTTCCGCTTTTAACGTTGAATCACTTTCTAGCCAAACATTTTTAGGCACTTCTCTTTATAATATCTTATTAGGCGGAGTTGTTATGCTTTTCACCGCAATTATTACATTAGGCGGTGTTAAAAGAATTGCTAACGTTGCTGAAAAAATTGTTCCATTTATGGTTGTGTTATTCGTTTTAGGAAGCCTGGTTATCATCGGTATAAATTACAAAGCTATATTCCCTGCTTTTGAGGCAATATTCAAAAATGCATTTGCTCCCGAAAGCTTTGTAAAATCTGCCGGTGGCGGACTTTTGGGCTCTGTTATTGCTACAACAATAACACAAGGCTTCAAGCGTGGCGTCTTCTCCAACGAAGCAGGTCTTGGTTCATCTGTTATGGTTCACTCAAATTCAAGCGTTAAAGAACCCGCAAAACAGGGTATGTGGGGTATTTTTGAAGTATTCGCAGATACAATGGTTGTTTGTACAATGACTGCTTTAGTAATTTTAACCTCCGGCGGTCTTAACGGCGGTGTATTCAATGCAAAAACAGGTGAAATTGCCGCTAATTATACCGATGCAACTCTGGTTGGCGGTGCCTTTAACGAGGTGTTCGGTTGGGCAAATATGGGTGAAAAATTCGTTGCCATCGCTATGTTCTTATTCGCATTTACCACTATACTTGGTTGGTCACATTACGGTTCAAAAGCTTGGGAATATTTATTTGGTGCAAAAACTACAATTATTTTTAGAATAATTCACGTATGCACAATTATTTTTGGTGCAGTTCTCACATCTTCTTTGGCTTGGGATATTTCCGATACCTTTAACGGTCTTATGATGATCCCCAACCTTATAGGCGTACTTATCCTGGTTCCTCTTGTTGTAAAAATAACCAAAAACTTTATAGATCGTAAAGTCAAAAAGAAGGATGTTAAACCTATTTTATCTTATGACCCCGCAATACAAGTCGAAGCAGAGGCAGCAATTGCAAATGGTGAAGAGTAAAACATTATAATAACATAATTTAAATCAAAAACTCTCTTAGTTTTAAAATTCTAAGAGAGTTTTTATTTTTGCTTAAATATTTAACATTTTGACCTTTGGTTTTTCATTTAAATTATTTTCATAAAGCAAAACGTATTCAGATGAATATTTGTCTGCAGAAAGAATAATTTTTAAAGTTTCGGCAGAAGGAACATTAGGCAACGTATATCTTAAAGTTGGACCATTAAAATTATTATTTGCTTCAAGTTCGGGATAATTCCAATCAATAATATGAACAGGCTGAGTTTCACCTATTTGAACAAATACGTTAACAGTACCGGCGTTAACCTTTTCTATACCGTCATTAAGAATGAATACATCGAACTCTAAAACCTCGTTCGCCTTATGCTTCAGCTTGCGATAACGAGCACTGGCAGCAACATTTCTACAAGCTGCCGCAACCTGATAATAAGCGGGCTTAATACTATTTGGATAACATACCAGACTATTATTTGCAACGCAAGGCCAAGGCTCATTAAAACACCAATTTACTGCCATCGAACAGTGAGGTTTTTGGCGTCTTGCCTCTTCAAAAATAAAACGATATGCAACACCTTGTAAATACTGACCCCTATCAACCAACTGCTCCAGATTTTCGCTTTCTCCAAAATAATGCTCGATAGTGTTAACACCACACCAAGTATCCTCTTCACACCAAGCCTTAAATGCGTGGTGGGCTTTGGTAACATCATTTAAAACTAATGGAAAAAGTTTTTCTTTAGAGCCGACTAATTCTAAGCAATCAATATTCGATATAGATGGAGCACCAAATTCAGTATATGCAGTATGATTACATTTTTGCATAACTTCAATAACTTCTTCACCATCAAAATAAATAAACAAATAACTGCCATGAGCCATTCCCATAAGAGGTGAAGTAGGAAGAAATGGAATATTAGGGGTCTTTTCAAGCGTCATACTATTAAGGGTACGCAAAGCTAAAGATTGGTCTGTCATACCTGACCAAGAGTTAAATAGTTCATTTCCTCCACACCAAATAACGTGGCAAGGATGCTTTGAAACACGTTCAATAATATCAGCAGCCTCATTTTTAAGCAAGTTTAAATAATATTCAGTAGCGACATAATTATTGCATCCCAACGGGAACTCTTGCCACACCATAATACCTAGCTCGTCACAAATACTATAAAATGACTCTTTATTTACTATAGCACCGCCCCAACAACGAACAAAATTAAGATTCGCATTTTTTACAAGTTTTAATTGCTCACTATATCTTTCCTCGGTGATGGTGCCATAAAATATTTCCGGAGCAACCCAGTTACTTCCCTTTACAAAAACATTAACTCCGTTAAGGCAAAGTGTTATTGGTGGGCAACTACGAGTTTTAGGGAATTCAGGGACATCCCATGTGCCCTCGTTCATTTCAAGGCTAACAGTTCTGAAACCTATTTTTCCACTAAAAATCTTAACATCATCAAAATCCTTGATTTTCAATTCCCAAGTATAAAGATTAGGCTCGCCATATCCGTTGCACCACCAAAGAAGCGGATTTTTTACCTCAAAATTTTCGGTTAACTTGTCGCCGGAAAAAAGAACTTCTCCGTTTGGAGCCAGAAAATTCCAACCAATAACGTCATCAGCTTCTACAGATAAGGTTACATTGGCAAGATTACGGTTGGCATTAAGGGTATACTTAACAACAGGATAAACTTTTTGGTGTTGAGAAGTATGTTCAATATAGGTATCATCCCATATTCCAAGAGGAACAAGGCGTGGATGAAAATCCCAACCATAACTAACTGCAGGTTTGGTGGTTTGATTAGCTTCTTCTCTGGAATTAGCAGTAACATTTGGAAGATTGCTTTTTGGAATCGGATAAATTAAAACCGCAATCTCAATAACAGTACCTAGAAATTCGTTAAGATTTATCCTGGCTTCATGGTACATTCCTTCATACGACAACGTTTTTATGCCATTAACGAAAATATCGTATTTATAATCAATACCTTTTGAAACAAAGAATAAATTTCCGGTATTTATTTCAGTAGCATCAAATTGAGTTTTATAAGTCCAAAATTTATCCTCCATCCAAAAATATTCTTTATAATTTGTTTCATATTTATAATCCGGAAGATTGTGTGCAGCAGCGTAATCTAACTGAACAGCACCCGGAATAGTTGCAGGAAAAAATTCGGTAGGAGATGTATTTGAATCATCAGAATACCCTAGTTGCCAAACAAGTTCTTTTTTCACCAAAAAATCCCTCCACGGAATTATTTTAAATTAACCTTATGGAAAACTTTTTTACCCTTTTTAATAACAACATAACCATCAACAAAGCTATCAGCGGTTAACTGGGTTGCGGGATCGGTTACCTTTTCATCGTTGAGAGAAACACCACCTTGTTGAACAAGACGTCTACCCTCACCCTTTGATGGAATAAGCTCGCATTTAAGCATTAAATCCAAAATACCAATAGAACCATCGATTAAATCATCTGCAGTAATGTCAGTGGAAGGCATATCAGAAGTGTTAGCACCACCGGCGAACAATGAACGAGCGGTATCAAGTGCTTTTTGAGCTTCTTCTTCACCGTGAATCATTTTAGTAAGTTCAAAACCAAGGCGCTCCTTAACGGCGTTAAGCTCGCTACCCTCAAGTTTTTCGTATTCATAAATCTCTTCAAGGGGAACAAAGGTAAGCATCTTCATACACTTAATAACGTCGGCATCATCAACGTTTCTCCAATATTGGAAGAACTCGTATGGAGAAGTTTTATTAGCATCAAGCCATACAGCGTTACCTGCGGTTTTACCCATCTTTTTACCTTGAGAATCGGTGAGAAGAGTTATGGTCATAGCATGTGCATCTTTACCCAGCTTTTTGCGTATAAGCTCGGTACCACCAAGCATATTAGACCATTGGTCGTCACCGCCAAACTGCATATTACAACCATAGGTTTTAAATAAATAGTAAAAATCGTACGACTGCATAATCATATAGTTAAACTCTAAGAAAGAGAGACCTTTTTCCATACGTTGTTTATAACATTCTGCTCTAAGCATATTATTAACAGAGAAACATGCACCAACCTCACGCAAAAGCTCAACGTAGTTCAAATTCAAAAGCCAATCAGCATTATTAATCATCATAGCTTTACCCTCAGAGAAATCTATAAAATTCTCCATCTGTCTTTTAAAGCAAGCGGCATTATGATCAATATCATCTTTAGTAAGCATTTTTCTCATATCAGTTCTTCCGGAAGGGTCGCCGATCATGGTGGTACCACCACCGATTAAAGCAATGGGTTTATTGCCTGCAAGCTGCAATCTTTTCATAAGAACCAACGCCATAAAATGACCTGCAGTAAGACTGTCAGCAGTACAATCAAAACCTATATAAAAGGTTGCTTTACCGTTATTAACCATCTCTCTGATTTCGCTTTCGTTTGTAACCTGTGCTATAAGACCACGTGCTACAAGTTCCTCATAAACTTTCATTTTAAAAATACTCCTTTATTTTTTCATTAGAGAAATTAATTCCTCTGCTGTTTTTAATAAGTTTTCTGTATATTCACCACCCGACATAATTCTGGCAATTTCTTTTACTCTACCATCGTTATTAAGGGGGGCTACTTCTGTATAAGTTTTGTTATTTTTCACCGATTTAGAAATAAATAAGTGTCTATCGGCAGAAGCGGCAATCTGTGCCAAATGGGTAACACAAATAACCTGCTTTTGGCGGGAAACATCTTTTAATTTCACCGCAACTTTATGAGCAGCGTGCCCACTAATTCCGCTATCAATTTCATCAAAAATCAATGTGCCTACATCGTCCTTCGATGATAAAACACTTCGAATAGCAAGCATAATTCGCGAAAGCTCACCACCTGAAGCAACCTTAATAAGCGGTTTGGGATTTTCGCCAATATTTGCAGAAATTAAAAACTCTGTATAATCACACCCATTTTTTGTATACTTACCACTCTCAATTTCAGCCAAAAATTTAGCACCGTTAAAATCCAAAAAAGCAAGTTCGTCGCATATTTTAGCACAAATACTGTGAGCCGCATTTTTTCTAGAATTAGAAAGCAGAACACCCGCATCAATAAGGGCTTGTTGTGTAGGTTCTAGTTTTTCTTCCAATTCCAATTTGAGTTTTTCGTTATTCTCGATACCGGAAAGCTCTTTCTTGGCATTTTCTAAAAATTCTAAAATCTGTTCTTCGCTATTACCGTATTTTAACATTAAATCCTGTAATAGTTCAAGTCGATTTTGCGAATTTAACAAATCCTCAGGATTGGAATTTATGCTATCCTTCAATACCGAAAGTTCAGAGCCAATAGATTCCAAATCTAATACCAAAGCATTGAGCGACTCATACAAATTTTTAGATTTAGGAAACGTTTCGCAAATACTACCAATAGAGCGAAGTGAATTTTTCAATAAATCTAAAGCGGACAACCTATCGGGATCCACATCGCCTTGAATTGCAAAAGATGCATCATTAAAAGCGGAAAGGATTTTTTCGCTTTGTTGATAAAAATTGATTTTTTGTTTTAGACTTTCAATTTCGCCAACAGAAACATCAGATTTTTCAATCTCATCAATTTGATATCGAAGCAATTTTGCTCTGGTAGACTTTTCCTCCTCATCCACCAAAAGAGAATTGTATTTTTTGGTGATATCCCTAAAATTTCCAAAAGCCTCGTAATAATCTTTACGAATATCTTCATTTTCTGCAAAAGCATCAATAAAGGAAAGATGCTTTTCAGCATTTAAAAGATTTTGATTATCATGTTGGCCATGTATATTTATAAGTAATTTGCCAATTTCCTTTAAGGTTGAAACATTTGCGGGTCTGGAATTGATTTTAACCTGACCACGACCATCAGAGAACAAAGTACGTTGAATAATAACCTCACCATTTTCATCAAGGTCAAATCCAAGCTCAGTTAATTTATCCATTGCCTCTTTGCCAATATCAACAAAGGAGGCACTAACCACCGCTTTTTCACAACCGTGCCTAATTAGTTCCCTAGAAGTTCGTTCTCCTAAAATCGCAAACAATGAATCAATAATTATTGATTTACCGGCACCGGTTTCACCGGTCATAACGTTAAAACCATCAATAAATTCAATGTTTGCTTGTTCAATAACGGCAATGTTTTCGATATACAAATACTGTAGCACCGACCATCACCTCAAACATTTATAATTTCATTAAGTTTTCGAGTTAAATCAGCGGCCGATGGTTCATCTGAAGTTATAACTATTATAGTATCTTCACCGGCCAAAGAGCCAATAACCCAATTAGAAAAAAGTGAATCAAAAGCAACACAAGCACTCTGTGCCATACCTGAGTAACACTTGATAACGACATTATTCATAGCATATCTCACGCTTATTGCAGAGCGTTTAAAGGCCTCCAACAATCTATCGTGGTCGTCAGTAGGTAAACGTTCCTCTTTATGTGGAAGTGTTTTGGCATAACGATATCTACCATCACTATCCAGCACCTTTATAAGTCCAAGCTGCTTAATATCACGAGATGCGGTTGATTGTGTGAGATTATAACCACTGTTTTTAAGTGCTAAAATAAGTTCTTCTTGAGTTTCAATAGGTTGAGTTGTTATTATCTCAAGAATTTTTTCTTTACGTCCATTTTTCAAAAAGAGTCAATCTCCCTTACTTCAAAAAATTAAATTTATCAGCTAAAGCGTTAAGAAAAACGCCTTCTTGGAGTTCAATAAAACTAACACGCATATTATTTGCTCTTTTAACAGTAACTGTTTGACCTTCAAGAACCGGGCAAACCTCTTCGCCATCAATTGTAATGTAAGCACCTGTTCCCTCGGGAGGAACAGCGGTAATAACAATTTCCTCATCGGGGGAAATCAAAATCGGCCTTGCGTATAAGGACTGAGGGCAAATTGGTGTAAGAATAATACTATCAAGATTTGGATCCACAACCGGTCCTCCGGCTGATAAAGAATATGCGGTAGAGCCAACGGGTGTAGCAGAAATAAGACCATCTGCCCTATAAGAAATGCATTCACCATGAAGCTTAACGGTTAAATCAATCATTCTGGAAAGAGGTCCCTTGGAAATAACGGCATCATTAAGGGAAAAATACTCGTTTTCACCTACGGTAACAGAAAGCAACATACGTTTTTTAATTTGGTAATCTTTCGTTAACAGATTGGCAAGCTTTCCTAAATCTTCACCCTCTAAACCGGCTAAGTACCCTACTCTACCCGCGTTTATTCCGAGTACAGGCTTAGAAAACTCAGCGGCTTTTTTTGCTGAATGTATTATGGTACCATCTCCGCCAATAACAACCAACACATCAGCCAAAGAATATAAATCATTTTCTTCAACAATAGTTGCCTTCGGAAATTTATTTTTAAACTCTTCAGTAAGTAAAATTTCAGCACCACAATCCATAAGTATTTTTATGGATTCACTAGCAATTGGCAAGGAATTTTGTTTGGAAGAATTTATAATTATTGCAACTTTCAAAATATCGCTCTCCAATAAAATTTAATTATGATCTAATTCATCGTGAGATTTTTTTGTGATTTTATCAATATCAAGTTCTATAGAATCTTCACCATTTTTTTGTACGTAAATAAGGTACTCGATATTACCTTCCGGTCCCTTTACAGGGGAAAAGTCCAAACCTAAAACCGAAAGGCTGTTATTTTTCATTACATCCACAATTTTTTCAATAACCGCTTTATGTACTAGAGGATCGCGGACAACACCTTTTTTACCAACATTTTCCTTACCGGCTTCAAATTGTGGCTTAATAAGACATACTGCACGTCCTTTTTCCTTTAAAAGCGGAAATAGTGCGGGAATAATTATTGAAAGAGAAATAAAGGAAACGTCAACCGAGGCGAAATCTAAGAGGTCGGGAATTTGCTCATTGGTAACGTATCTGAAATTAGTTCTTTCAAGATTTACAACCCTTTCATCGGTGCGTAATTTCCACGCTAACTGACCATATCCAACGTCAATAGCGTAAACTTTTATTGCACCATTTTGCAACATACAGTCGGTAAATCCACCAGTAGATGCACCAATATCAGCACAAATCATATTATCCAAATTAAGACCAAACACATCCATAGCTTTTTCAAGTTTTAGTCCACCACGACTTACATATTTAAGCGGATTGGATCTGACTTCTAAAACATCATCGGCCTTAACTGTCATACCAGGTTTATCGGCTTTTTGGTTATTCACAAACACCACACCGGCCATTATATATGCTTTGGCTTTTTCACGACTTTCAGCAAAACCTCTATTAAATACAGCTTGATCTAAGCGTTCGTTTAGTTTATCTTTCATTTTTATCCTCTTTGATAATATTATACATAGCATTAGCAGATAGATTATATTTATCAAGCGCTCTATCAACGCTCATATGTGGAATAAATTCATCATAAATAGCGTAAACCATAACCTCTGCTTTGACGTTATGTTTTAAAACACCTGCGCAAATAGTTTCATTTATACCACCGGTTTGAATTCCTTCTTCAAAGACATAAATTTTATCAAAACTTTTCAATTCTTCGTAAAAACGAGGGTCGATTGGAGAGATTTTGTTTAATTTTAAAATAGCAACATTTTGATTAGATTCTTTTAATTTTGTAATACATTCCACAGCATTTGCAAAAAGCCTACCAAAAGTAATAATAACGGTTTTGGCGTTAGTATCACCGTAAAATTGATAATCGGAGATAGAGGGTGTGAAATCTTGTGGTAGAGAGGGCTGACTTCCTCTTGGATAACGAACAACTGTGGGTCCATCAATGTTATAAATAGACTCATTAAGTTGTAATTTAAGTTCCAAATAATTGGAAGGACTGAAAATTTGCATCCCCGGAATGGTTTTTAAAAATGCGATATCAAAAACACCTTGATGTGTTTCTCCATCTTCTCCAACTATGCCTGCTCTATCAACACAAATTGTCAATGGCAATTTTGCAATAGCGATATCGTGAATGAGCTGATCATAACCACGCTGTAAAAATGTGGAATAAACACAAAATACGGGATGAGCGCCACCTGCGGCAAGTCCGCCTGTAAACGTTACGGCATGTTCCTCAGCGATACCAACATCAAAAAATCTATTTTTATATTTTTCAGAAAAATCTAAAAGACCGGTACCTTCTTTCATAGCGGCCGTAATAACACAAAGTTTATCATCAGTAGCCGCTAATTTGCAAAGTTCATCTCCAACTACAGAAGAAAAATCTGCTTTTTTGCTTGGTACTTCCCCGCTCTCGATATTAAATTCGGATACTCCGTGAAAATTATTCGGAGCATTTTCAGCGGGTGCATATCCCTTACCTTTTTTTGTGATAACGTGCACTAAAACAGGACGTTTTTGATCTTTTGCGACGGATAAAATTTTCTCTAGTTTAACTATATCGTGTCCATCAACAGGTCCCAAATAATGAAAACCTAAATCTTCAAAAATGTTGCTATGATAAATAGCGTTTTTAAGCATAGTTTTTGAGCGTAATAAATTGCGATTAATAAATCCGCCAATAAATGGAATATGAGCTATTATTCTCTCGAGTTTATGCTTAAAACGATGATAGCCAGGACGTGAACGGACGTCAGTCAAATGTCGTGCCAACGCACCAACATTACGAGAAATAGACATTTTATTATCGTTTAAAATCACAATAGTAGATCTATTTTTTCTACTGCCGGCGTTATTTACGCCTTCATAGATCATACCACCCGTCATTGCACCATCCCCAACAACGGAAATAGTATGATTTTCTTGACCTTGTGAAATAAGATTTCCTTTATAAATACCCAAAGCAGCCGAAACGGAATTACTGCTATGTCCCGTAACAAAAGGATCGTAATCACTCTCATCAGGTCGCATAAAGCCTGATAAACCACCCTCTTGCCTGATGGTAGAAAATTTATTAAATCTACCGGTTAAAAGTTTATGCGTATAGCATTGATGACCAACATCAAACAATAATTTATCTTTAGGCAAATCAAAGGTTTTGTGTATAGCCACGGTAAGCTCTACAACGCCAAGATTAGAAGCAAGATGACCGCCTGTTTTTGAAATGGTGTTAATAAGACAATCTCTTATTTCATCACACAAAATATTAAGTTGTTCTGTAGAAAGAGTTTTTATATCTTCGGGAGAAGATATTTTGTTTAAAAACTTGTAATCCAAAAGAACACGTACCTTTCAAAATTATCAATAATTACGATTGATTAAAAAATCAGCTAATTCCAATAAATCTTTTGTATCGCCCTCAAAAGCTGATAGTGCATTTTTTGCTTTTTCGGTGTACAAAATAACATCTTTTTTCGATTGCTCTAAACCCTTTAAAGCCACGTAAGTATGTTTTTGATTTTTATCGTCACTACCAATGGGCTTACCTAAAAGAGCAGAATCACCTATAACATCTAAAATATCATCTTGAATTTGAAAGGCAATTCCCAAATTCAAAGCGTACTCTTTAGCGGCGTTTTTTAAATTATCATTACCACCCGCAAGAATAGTACCAATCACAGAAGCGGCAACAATTAAAGCTCCTGTCTTTTTCTTATACATTTCTAAAATAATATCTATAGGTACATCAGAATTTTCAATAGCCAAATCTACTACCTGACCGCCAATCATACCATCAGCACCCGCCATTTCGGCAAGCACAGTTATTCCCTCCATAACGTATTTGGGAGAAATATTATTAGTTTTAGATGCTGTTTCAAAAGCCTTTGTTAAAAGAGCATCACCTGCAAGCAAAGCGGTCGCTTCACCAAACGCCTTGTGACAAGAAGGTTTACCACGTCTAAAATCGTCATTATCCATTGAGGGTAAATCGTCATGAATTAAAGAATATGTGTGTATCATCTCAAGAGCAGCTGCAAAATTTAAATAATAGTCTTTTGTTCCTCCTGCTAATTTATAAAAACAAGATAAAATATATGGTCGCAAACGCTTACCACCTAAAAGAAGACTATATTCCATAGCATCGTAATGCTCTCGATAATTATCTTTCTCTTTGTAAATAGTTTCTTTCAAAAACTTCTCAAAAAAGGTAGAAAAAGTTTCAAGTTTTTCTTTAATCATTATTAACAACCTCAATTTTTTGCTTAGCGTTATTTAAAATTTCAACACATGAAGATGAAAGTTTTTTACTTTCATCATAAAGCTTAATAGCATCTTCTAAAGGGCAATCCCCTTTTTCTAAAATGTTGGCAATTTCTTCCAATCGGGTAGCCATTTCTGCAAAAGTTTTTTCACTCATAAAATCACTCCAAATCAATCTTAAACACACTAACTTCCGCTTTACCTTTTAAAAATCTAATACTTAAATTATCCATACTTTTAATCAAACTTGCATCAGTAACAATCTTTGAATCCTTGTATACAACAGAATAGCCACGCTCCATAACTCTTTCAGGCGATAATGCGTTTAACCTAGCGACGGTACTGTTAAACATAGCTTCATTTGTTTTTAAATTCAAAAGAAAAGCATTGTATATTCGATTAGCCAAAATATTTTGTTTTGTTTCGAAAGCGTTAAAAAGTAATTGTGGATTTTGGAAAAAAATTTTAGAAAGAATTCCGTCTAACCAAAGTTGATTCTCAGTAACTTTTCTTTTTAAATGTGTGCTAATTTTATCGAATAAATAATTGACTCTACCTAATAATTCCTCGCTGGAGGGAACCGACAATTCTGCGGCTGCAGAAGGAGTAGGAGCACGTAGATCTGCAACAAAATCACAAATTGTAAAATCTATTTCATGGCCAACTGCCGAAATGGTAGGAACAGGAGAAACTGCAATTGTTCTAGCTAAAAATTCATCGTTAAAACAAGCAAGATCTTCTGGTCCGCCGCCACCTCGTCCAATAATAATTAAATCCAAATCGGTTCTCAAATAGGCTTTATTCAAAGCCGAAATAAGGCTTTGGGGTGCCGATGAACCTTGTACTAAGGCGGGGAAAAGAACAATATCACAAATAGGATATCTTCTTGCAGTTATCTGTAAAATATCTTGAAGTGCGGCACCACTTTGTGCGGTTATCACACCTATTTTCTTAGGGAAATTCGGGAGCGGTCGCTTTTTGGAAATATCAAATAATCCCTCTATTTCCAGTTTGCGTTTTATTCTCTCGAACTCAGCAGCTAAATCACCTTCGCCGAAAGCACGCATAGATTCAGCATAAAACTGAAATTGACCATCTCGCTCATACAAAGAAACATAGCCACGGCAAATAACTTTCATTCCATCTTGCGGTTTAAATTCCACGTAGGAAGCGTTTCCTTTGAACATAACGCTTTTTACAGAAGCGTCTGCATCCTTTAACGTGAAATACCAATGACCGCTACCAAAATGATTTTTAAAGCCAAAAATTTCACCAGTTAAAGTTACCGAAGCAAGATTGGCATCACCTTCTAACAGTGAACGAACATACATATTAAGTTGTTTTACCGTTAGATTTATCTGCTCCATACTTTATTTCTCCAAACTAAGTTTTGTAAGTAAAGCAATGCCTACCGCGTTATCACCGGAAAGTTCTATAGATGCAAAGTTAGCATCCGCAATTTTTAAAAGTTCGCTTTTTATGTGATTATTAGCCATTACTCCACCCGAAAAAACTATTGGAAGATTTCCAAACTTTTCTTTGATTTTAATTGTTATTTCGCATAATGTTTTTGCGGCAAAATCAATTGCAAAAGCGGCAATATTCTCTTTGGGTTCGCCACTTAAAATCATTTTTTCAGCTATATTTTCAGCCCCTGATAAAGCACAATCAAGTCCCTTAATGCACGGCTTCACTTTCAATGCCGTCTGCCCCTTTAAGGCAAGTTTTTCGAGTTCTTCGCCGCAAGGGAAATCAAGCCCCAATTTCACACCGATTCTATCAATAACCTGTCCTAAGTGCAGATCGAGTGTTTTTCCAATGATTTCGGTTTTAAAACCAATATCAGCAGGAGAAACCAAAAGCACCTCAGTAGTTCCACCTGAAACATGGAAAGCAATAAAAGGCATCTTTAATAGATCTAATCTGTTGGCAGAAAGCAAAGCAGAAGCAATATGCCCCTCTTGATGAGAAAATTTAAAAACAGACACCTTCAAAGCAGCAGACAAAACCTCCGCTAACCCTAAGCCTGTTAAAAAGCAAGGCATATAACTTTCTTCAAGTCTTCTGGGTCTATCCGAAACTCCGATTCCTTCAATTGAATTAACATCAACTTCCAAAAGCAAGTCTTTAATTATGGTAGGCAACTGCTTTGTGTGAGCAAAAACCGCATCACTCTGTCTGAGCCCTCTCTCCCCGTTTTTAACAGGTAAGAGCTTACGTTTTGAAATATATTTTAAATCATCACTTAAAAAGGCGGCCGATGAACGATAATTGCTACTATCAATACCAAAAGTAGACATTATGCAAGTTCACCCGAGCGTGAAATATTACCTAAAACGCCATTGATGTAAGCAGGGCCTTTATCACCAGAATAAGCTTTGGCGAGTTCTACAATCTCATTAACCGTTACGCTTTCAGGGATATCATCACAAAATTTCATCTCATAGACAGCAAGTCTGAGAAGGGATAAATCGGTTTTGGAAATTCTGTCGATAGTCCAATTTTGTAAATATTTCGAGATAATATCATCGATTGTTTCAAGATTTTGAAAAATACCAATAAATACATTTTTTATGTATTCGCTGAGTTCAAAATCTCTTACGTCTTCAGCCAATTCTAAAATCTCTTCACAGGTCTCCTCGCGAAAACATTTTTCGAAAATAAGACAAAAAGTTTGTTCGCGTTCTTGTTTTCTGGTCATTACGTCACCATCCAAAAAGTATATATAGTTTATTATATAACAAAGTGCTTTTCTTTTCAATAGAAAACTGCATATTTATGCAAGATTTTTTTAAAATTATTTGACATAAATGGGCTATATATGTATAATTAAATTAGGATTTATAAGGAGCAGTTTTATGACTTTAAGTGAGAAGAAAGAAAAAATAGACTTAATAATAAATTTATTTGAAAAAGAATATCCCGATGCTAAATGTTCTTTAATAGCAAATACCCCTTTTCAACTACTTGTTGCTACAAGGCTTTCGGCACAATGCACCGACGCTCGAGTTAACTTAATAACCCCCGCCTTATTCTCTGCATTACCAAATCCCGAGGCGTTCGCAAAGGCTTCTACTGAAGATGTTGAAAAACTAATAAAATCTTGTGGTCTTTATCATTCAAAAGCTAAGGATCTTGTTGCACTTGGAAAGGTTTTGATGGAAAAATACGGCGGTGAGGTTCCGGACACAATGGAGGAACTAACCTCGCTACCCGGTATTGGAAGAAAAACAGCTAACCTTATTCTCGGTGACGTTTTCGGCAAACCCGCAGTTGTAACAGATACCCATTTCATAAGACTTGTTAACAGAATGGGATTTGTAAAAAATAAGGAACCTCGCAAGGTTGAAGATGCAATGCGTAAAATTCTACCTCCTGACAAATCTAATAATTTTTGTCATCGAACCGTTTTGCACGGGCGTGCAGTTTGCTCGGCAAGAGCCCCTAAGTGCAGTTTGTGTTGTATAAAAGATGTATGTGAAAAAAGAATATAAAAAAACAAACGACCTTGTTATCCTT
>JAZSJA010000128.1:0-2812 GCA_045534095.1 Acutalibacteraceae bacterium
ATTATTGTGGTCAAGCTGAATAATAAGGGGTTCATAGCCTTTATCTTCATAAACGTTCTGCTCTTTAGTTGTGGGCAATAAATCTGTTACCTGCTCGGCAATAAGCATTGTGTTATTGTATGGAGTATAGGTTACGTTAACTGTGGTATTACCCTTAACGTAAAGAGCAAATTTGTTATTACCAAAAGCATTTGTAGAGTATTCGGCAAAGTTTGCATTTGCAAGGGTGGTTTTGTAAGCACTAAAATCGGCTTCAGTTACGCCCTCATAAAGAGTGGTTGTACCTTTTTCGGTAGTATAAGTACCCTGGGCTGTTTTGCCCTCTACTGCGGGAGCATAATAATCTTGAATTCTTACTTCGTCTTTAATCTCAATAAGTCTAAAATCATCTAAATATGTATTACTGCAATTAGCGTAAAATACAAAGGCAAGAGTATCGCTAACGTTACCTGAATTAAAGTATAAAACAGTATTGTACCATGTGTTTGCAACCTCAGCTATACCATTTGCTCCACCATCGGTAACTCTTCTTACAGAATACTCTTTATAATAAGGAGTACCTACGCCATCGTCATCCATTACGGTGAACATATTGGTTCCGTTATAATGCAAATAACCTGAGGGATTCCAAGATGGGCTATTAACAACACCATTTAAATTAGCACCCTCGGCAGCATAGTTGAAGATACCATATCTGCTTAGTATCATTTTTTGTGACGTACCTACGCTTGACATCATTTTGTTGGTTGCATAGGAAAAACTAAGTGCATACTTAGTGTTGGGCTTTAAGCCTGTAAGTTTATAATCAAACCAACGTGTTTGGGGAGTGAATACAAGTGAGGATTCGCCCTCTTTAATAAGTGCGGGTTTTGTGGTGTTGGTTGTTACTGCAACGTAGCTTTCGGGGGCTTTATAGCCGGTATAACCCGAAAGTTGTTTGGAGTCATTACCATGTTTACCCCATTTTTCAGGATTTTCAAAGTCCATTACTTCATCTTCCTCTTCTTCCCCATCATCAATCTCGGGCTCATTGCAGGTAAGGGAAATATCATCAATATAGCAACCATCCGTATTTTGACCCGATACGGTTGTTGCTGTATAGTTAATCCAAAGAGTTATATCGGTACTGCTACCCGTGTTAAAATCAAAGGTTACTTTTTCCCATCTGCCTGTACCGTAAATGTTATTTTTAATGGCAATAAGTCTGCTATCGGTACCGGAAATAACACCTGCTTTACCTGTTTCACTTTCAGCCTTAGTCCATGCAACGTCTACACTTTTATCGGTTATAAAGACTCTTCCAAGCTGACGATTAAAATCGGTCATTACACCTGTGTCTTTATTTGCACCAAAGCCAACATCCATATATGAATAGAAGGTTAAGGTATAGTCGGTATTGGGTTTAAGGCCTGTGAAATTACGACCTGCATAAGAGTATCTTGAGTTAAGATAAATTGACTTTTTACCGCTTCTTACGTGAGTAGAATCCGTAAAAATTCTAGTCCAGGTAGAACCATCGTTGCTATCTAATTCCCAAGCACCATTACCACCTGAATTATCTAAAGAGCCGCTCACAAACTTTGCTAAATCTGTTGCGGTATAGCCTTCACCACCATCCGAAATACCGTTACCATCTTCTTCAAACATTGCTTTGTATTTTTCGGTATCGTTTTCGTTGTAAAGGTAGGTTAAGCTAGGATACTGACTTACAAGCTTGCCGCCCTTATACCAACCTAAGAACTTGTTGTTTGCAAAGGGAACTGCGGTAACAGTAACCTCGCCGTCAACAACCTCTGCACCGCCAACGGGCTCTACTGTACCAAGGTCGTAATTGTTTGAAAGAGCGGTATCGGTAATAACCTCTTTTGGCGTTGCGGTCATTTCGATTCCGCCAATTGAAAGAGATTTATCTTCGGTGTTATCAGAATGAACCTCAACGCTGAAAGCAACTCTGATATCTGCTACGTGGTTATCATCATTACCTGTTGCAAAGGTATGCTCAATTTTAACCCATTCGCCTTGATAATCAGGAGCAATAAGAGCACCCGAGAAACTTGCCATTGATGAAGGCTTGTTGCGAAGCTCCTCATTATTTGTAACATCCTTTATCAGGTGGTTAACGTCGGTACGGATTACACGTGTATCAATATTTCCGTCAGCATCCTTATGTGCATAATCGTAGGAATAAATATTTTGAGCCTCTGAGGGCTTTCCGTAATTGGAATACGCACCTTTATAGGTCTGATAAATGGGCTCATACATAAAATATTTAAAAGATTTAAGGCCATTATTTTTCACCCAGAAACTGATTTTATAATCGGTGTTTTTTTGAACCTTTACGCTTCTGCGGTAATAAACCGTAGTCATACCGCTTGCAACTGCGGTGTTCCTTTTAAAGGTTACGAAGTTAAAATCCTCACCCTCGGGAAGGTTTTCTGCATTCCCCTCCTCTAAATCAAGGTTATAGGAAGTTCCATCCGTTACCCAATCGGTAGCTGTGTTTGCTTCTAAATCGGCATCTTTAAAATCGCCGTTATTAAACAGATTTACCACTTCTGCCGACGCAGTAAAAACGAAAGTTCCACTACTACTGCCTATTATCATAAGTAATGACAACAAAATTGCGACTGTTTTTTTCATAAATAAACCCTCCTAAAAATTTTAAGTCTTGACAAAGAAAATTCTGTGTGTTATCTTAAAAACACAGAACTTTATCGAAACTATAATTATAATATATACCTTTTTCACGAATATAACAATTCACTATTATGTTTTAAAAACGCAATTTTCGGACACTTTTTTTTTAACCCCG
>JAZSJA010000139.1:0-8485 GCA_045534095.1 Acutalibacteraceae bacterium
ATAATTTTTTTCATTTTTAATTCCTCCTAAAAAAGTTTAATTATATTATAGACGCTTTCTGTCTAAAAGTCAATAGAAAGTTTCTGTCTAACATATAATATTTTAGGGTGAGAATATGAAAATGTCACTTGGTGATAAAGTTCGCAGTTTGCGCGAGGATGCCGATTTAAATCAAACGCAACTTGGCAAAGAACTCAATATGACTCAAAGGAAAATATCATATATCGAGTGCGGAAAATATGAGCCGTCTATTGAAGATATAGCAGCAATATGCAATTTTTTTAAGGTGTCTGCCGACTATTTAATAGGAATTGAAAAAGGTTTAAATTATCCCGAAAGATAAATATTATTTTTATTCAACAATCGGTTTTTTGTTTTAAAAAATCGGTTGTTTTTTATTGACCTTATTTTAAAATGGATATATAATATCCTCAAAGGATGGTGCGTTATGAAAACTAAACTTTCTCCTCGTTTTTTAACAGCTCTTACAATTTTCAGCCTTGTTGGTCAAATTGCTTGGGTTGTTGAAAATATGTATTTCAACGTTTTTATTTACAAGATGTTTAATGCATCTCCCGGTGACATTTCCCTTATGGTCTCGGCAAGTGCAGTGGCAGCAACCGTAACCACCGTTTTTATGGGTGCCCTTTCAGATAAAGTTGGCAAACGCAAGCTTTTTATTTGCGGCGGATACATATTGTGGGGTATTTCTATTTTTAGTTTTATACTCCTAAGAAGTGATGTTTTAGAAAAAATAATTCCTGCTACCATGGCGGCGGCAAGTGTGGGAATAAGCCTTACAATTATCTTGGATTGCGTTATGACCTTTTTTGGCTCCACCGCAAACGATGCCGCCTTTAACGCATGGTTAACCGATAGCACTACCACCAAAAACAGAGGTATGGCAGAGGGTATTAATGCAATGATGCCCCTGGTGGCAATACTTGCCGTATTTGGCGGTTTTATGGGATTTGATTTAGGAAAACAAAAAAGTTGGTCAATTATTTTCGCCATAATTGGCATCGTCACACTTTTAGTTGGCGTACTAGGTTTTTTTATAATCAAGGAGCCTGATATCACCCCATCTAAAAGGGGATATTTAAGCAATATTTTTTATGGCTTTAAACCATCAACAGCAATAAATAATAAGGGGCTTTATATCTCGCTTGCCCTTTTTGTGATTTTTAATATTTCTATCCAAATTTTTATGCCCTACCTTATAATTTATTATGAGGTTTCCCTTGGTATGGCAGATTACGTTTTGATTATGGCACCTGCAATAATTCTAGCCTCGGTTGTAACGGCTCTCTGGGGCAGAGTTTATGATAAAAAAGGCTTTAAATTTTCGGCAGTAATCGCCTTATTTTGGTTGATTTTGGGATACGTAATTTTAAGCCTTTTAAAATCAACCCTCTCCGTTTTTCTGGGTTCCCTTTTAATGATGTGCGGCTACCTATCGGGAATGGCAGTTTTCGGTGCATCAATAAGGGACAATACCCCCATCGGACGAGCGGGAAGTCTGCAGGGCGTAAGAATTTTCGCTCAGGTTTTAATTCCCGGACTTATTGGCCCATTTATTGGTAAAACTGTTTTAATTGGTGCAAAAACCATAACTAATAACGATGGCACAGTTTCTTTTGTGCCTAACCAAAACATATTTTTAGCAGCCCTTGCAGCAGCGGTTGTCGTTTTGATTTTGACTGTTTTATTTTCCAAGAGAAAATTGCCAAAAACAGTTAGCCTTTCTACCTCCTTTGAGGATGATATGGGGGATGTACCGTATAAGGAGCATCCACGCCCTCAAATGAAACGTGAGGATTTTTTAGTTCTTAACGGTGAGTGGTCCTTAAAGGTAACCAACAAAAATAAAACCGAGTATTCGGGAAAAATAACGGTTCCGTTTCCGCCCCAAGCCAGAGCGTCGGGTGTAGAAAAAATATTTAGCAAAACTGCAGTTTTGGTTTATGAAAGGGAAATCACAATCCCTAAAACCTTCAGTGGTAAAAGCATATTCTTAACCTTTGATGCTGTTGACCAAATCTCAACCATATTTTTAAATGATAAAATTTTAGGCAAAAACGTCGGTGGATATTTACCCTTTGAATTTGAAATAACCAATCTGGTATCAGATGGGGAAAACACCATTAGAGTAGAAGTTATTGACCAAACCAATAATCAACTGCCCTACGGTAAGCAGCGAATAAAACGTGGTGGAATGTGGTATACCCCCATTTCAGGCATATGGCAGTCGGTATGGCTTGAAGCACGTCCAAAAAATCACATAAAATCAATAAAAATAAATTCAACTCTTACCTCGGCAACCTTCAAGCTGACAGGCGGTGAGGAACTGAAAAATCTTGAAATAGATACCCCTGAGGGTAAAATCACAAAAACCTTTAATGGTGATGATTTTACGTTAGAAATAGAAAATCCCATAAACTGGACCCCCGAAAATCCATATCTTTATTATTTCACCTTAACTGCGGGGGAGGATAAAATATCCTCATATTTCGCTCTTAGAACGGTAGGTATCAAAAAGATAAACGGTTACCCACTTATGACCTTAAATGATAAGCCCTATTTTTGGAACGGACTTTTAGACCAAGGCTATTTTAGTGATGGAATTTATCTGCCCGCCACTCCCGACGGCTATAAAAATGATATTTTAAGCATGAAAAAGCTGGGCTTTAATATGCTTAGAAAACACATTAAAATTGAACCGGATATTTTCTATTATTACTGCGATTTTTACGGAATGGCAGTTTTTCAAGATATGGTAAACAGCGGAAAGTACAACTTTTTAATAGATACAGCCTTGCCCACCGCAGGGTTAAAATCGGGAATTCGCCATAGGGCAAGTAAAAAGAGAAAACACTTTTTTGAAGCTACTGCAAAGCAAATGCTGGAGCATCTTTTCCTTCACCCATCGGTTGTGCAGTACACCATCTTTAATGAGGGATGGGGGCAGTACGATGACGAGCGAATTTATGAAGAGTTAACGGCTTTGGATTCAACCAGACTTTATGATACCGCTTCAGGTTGGTTCAGACCTAAAAAGAGTGATTTCCAAAGTGAGCATATCTATTTTAAACCTGTAAAACTTAAATCCAATTCCGAAAAGCCTTTGCTTTTATCAGAGTTTGGGGGATATTCTTATAAGATCTTAGAGCATAGCTTTAATTTGGATAAAACCTATGGTTATAAAAAATTTACAAGTCAAGAAGATTTCGTCAATGCCATAAAAAACCTTTATAAAAGCGAAATTTTGCCCGCAGTGAAAAATGGGCTTTGTGCCACAGTTTTAACCCAGGTAAGCGATGTTGAGGATGAAACCAATGGACTATTAACCTTTGACCGCAAGGTGCAAAAAATCAGTGAAGATGAAATCAAGCCGGTTTTCGATGAAATCTATAAAGAATTCAATCGAAAATTCAATATTAGCGACTAAAAAAACAGTAAAAAATAAACCAATAAAACCAAAGATATTATATTGACATAATTTTTAAATATTGATATAATGCAAAAAAACAAAAAAGGTGATTTAATGCGATTTTATGAAAATATTTTAAAAACAAGCGAAAATCGTCTTCCCCAAAGAGCATATTATATTCCAAAGGGCAAAGCAGAATATATGCTTCTTAACGGCAGTTGGCGTTTTGCGTTTTTTGAGCATGAGGAAGAAGCACCGGAAAAAATAGAAAAATGGGATGAAATTACAGTTCCCTCGTGCTGGCAGACAAAGGGCTATGAAAACCCAAATTATACAAATATTAACTACCCTTACCCTGTAGATACTCCTTATGTTCCTGATGATAATCCTTGCGGAGTTTATGAAAGGGATTTCGATTTAGGTGAAAAATGGGGAAAGATTTATTTTGTTTTAGAGGGTGTTAGTTCCTGCGGAATTGTATATGTAAACGGTAATTACGTGGGATTTACACAAGGTAGCCATTTGCAAGCCGAATTTGACGTTACCGATTTTGTAGTATCAGGCAAAAACACCATTCGAGTTAAGGTTTTAAAATGGTGCGTAGGCAGCTATTTGGAGGATCAGGATTTCTTCCGATTTAATGGTATTTTTAGAGATTGTTACATATTAAAGCGTCCCGAAAATCACCTTAAAAATTTTGCGGTAAAAACAAATCTGAATACTGTTTTTGTGGAATGTGATACCGCGGCAGATTTGGTGTTATCAGATGCCGCAGGGAATATAATTGGCGAAAAACTTTCGCAAACAGAAGTTGAGTTCGCCTTACAAAATCCAATCCTTTGGAATGCCGAAAAACCTTATCTTTATACCCTTAAAATCAACTGCAATGGTGAGGAGATAATACAAAAAGTAGGTCTTAGAACCATCAAGGTGAATAGCGATTACGAGCTTTTAATAAATGGTCAGTCGGTTAAACTACACGGCGTAAATCATCATGATACCCATCCCACAAACGGTTGGTACCAGACCAATGATGAGATCCGCCGGGATTTAGAGCTTATGAAAAGCCTTAACATCAATTGTGTTCGTACCTCCCATTATCCGCCACCACCCAAATTCTTAGAGATGTGTAATGAATTGGGTCTTTACGTTGTCCTTGAAACTGATATCGAAACCCATGGATTTATACGCCGCTTCCCCAACGTTGCATATTGCTATGATGTTGAGCATCCTGATTGGCCTTGCACAATCCCTGAGTGGAAGAATGAGCACATTGAACGTATGCAAAGAGCGGTTTATCGTGACCAAAATCAACCAAGCATTATTATGTGGTCTACAGGTAATGAAAGTGCCCACGGACCCAATCACGTCGCAATGGTGGAGTGGCTTCGCAGCAGAGATGATGATCGACTTGTTCACTGTGAGGATGCTTGCCGCAAGGCGGAAATTGAAAATACTATTGTCACTACAAGTGACGTTTATTCAAGAATGTATCCCTCTTTTGCCGAGCTTGAGAATTTTATAGCAGATGAAAATATAAAAATGCCTGTTTTCCTTTGTGAATATTCCCATGCAATGGGCAACGGCCCCGGTGATATTTATGAATATAACGAGATTTTTGATAAGCATAAAAAAGCAATAGGCGGCTGTATTTGGGAGTGGGCAGATCACACCGTTTTAGTGGACGGAGTACCTATGTACGGTGGCGATTTTGAGGGCGAGCTTACTAATGATTATAATTTCTGCTGTGATGGATTGGTTTTCCACGACCGTACCTTAAAGGCAGGAAGTTTGGAGGCAAAGGCGGCATATCAACCCATTCGCACCCGTTTCGAAAATGGCAAAATCCACGTATACAACCGCTATGATTTCACTAATTTAAATGAATGTATATTTGAGTGTGAAATTCAAGTTGATGGTGAAACAAAAGCTAAAAACAAGGTTATTTTAACGGCCGAACCCCATACCGAGGTTGCCTTTGAACTTAACGTTGAAAAGCCCCTTTGTAAACTTGGTGCTTACGTTATTTTAAGACTATATAAAGATGGTAACGAAGTAGCAATTTCACATCACGAGCTGCCTTCTGTAAAACAGTCTGAAGCACTAACCGAGCTTGCCAATCACTCTGAGGATGATAAAAATCATTATTTTAATGGCGAAAATTTTTCGTATACATTCTCAAAACATTATGGTGTGTTTACAAGTATGGTTGTAAATGGTAAGGAGCAGCTGGCTTCAAAGCCGTTCCTTTCGGCTTGGCGAGCACCTACCGATAATGACCGAAACATTAAAGTTTATTGGGGACATTACAACGTCTGGGAAGGTGAAAGCCTAGACCGAGCCTTTAACAAGACCTATGATGTAATACTTGAAAAGGGCGTAATAACCGTAAACGCATCCCTTGCAGGTGTTTCGCTAAAACCCGTATCTCGTCACAAAATCACCTACACCGTTTATAAAAACGGTAGGGTAGACGTTAGTCTTTTTGCAAATATAAGAGAGGATGCGTTTTGGCTTCCCCGCTACGGATTTGAGTTCACCTTACCCGCAGAAAGCAGAAAATTCATTTACTATGGCAACGGACCTTATGAAAACTATCAGGATATGTGCCATGCAGGTTATATTGGCAGATTTAACAGTACGGCGGATGATGAGTACGTAAATTACATAATGCCCCAAGAGCACGGCAACCATACCGCTGTAAAGGAACTTACCATTGGCGATTTAACCTTTAAATCCGAGAAAATGGAAATCAACGTTTCTAAATATTCCTCTGCTGCCCTTTCTGCTGCTGAGCATATAAACGAACTTAAAGAGGATGGATTTATTCACCTTAGAATTGATTATAAGGTTTCGGGAATCGGTTCAGGTTCTTGTGGCCCTCAGCTTGATGAAAAGTATCGTCTTGACGAAAAACAAATAGAATTTACCTATTCTGTTGAACCCAAAAATTAAATTTATAGTAAAAAGATTTAGCCGCAATAAAAGTGAATTCTCGCCTTTATTGCGGCTATAATTTTTGTTTTCATAGCGGGCATATTTTAAATTGATTTAAAAATCAACAATGGACATAATGTACAAAAAATGACTTTTTTGTGCATTGAACAAAGGTTAGGATGTATGATATAATTACTCCATAACATTATATTTTAGGAGGAACTTTTTATGAGGCGAGCTTTGGCTGTGGTTCTTTGCTTAGTATTATTTATCTCAAGTTTTTCTACTTCGCTTTTTTCAGGTGTTTTTGCGTCTACCCAAAATAGTGATTTTTATAACACCTCAAATTGGGTGCGTTATACCTTTGATACCGCCTATATAAATAGTGAAAATGGTAAAAGTCCTACTTGGGGTTCCGTAACAACAAACACTAACACCGCTTATACCTATGGCGGCGATGCATCGTCCATTAAAATTTCAGCAAAGCTTCAATTATCAACCTTCGAGTTTCAGGTTGAAGCAAATAAAGACTATATCTTGTCATACCGTTTTTTAACAAGCGGAGCCAAGTATAAAGCCAATGGGGTTGATACCTATCTTGTGAGAACCGGTATTGCAACACCAAACGGAAGTGTTAGTTGGGAGCGAGACGGCTACTTGCTTTATATGGATACCGCCAGATCATATACCGCACCTAACGGCGTTTTTGCAAACAGAGCAAGCATTTCAGACCGCACTTCCGACTGGGCAGATGAGGGTGTGTGGCATCAGGTAACCCTAAATTTCAATAGCGGCAATAATACAAAATTGAAGTTAGTTGTTCAAGCAGGTACCGACACTTTTTATCTTGACGATTTCTCAATAACCGAGAAGTATGATTTTGAATCCCTTAGTAATTGGGGTATTTATAATCCCACGTCCGGTAGTTCCGATTATAACGTTGTAGCAAATTATGATGGCGAGAGTTGTCAAACTAAAGATGGTTGGCTTAACATTACCAACAACACTAGTCAGGATGCCGATTCCACAGGAAAATCCATAAGAGTTAATGGTAATGCTTTTAATGTTGCCCTTAATTTACCAACCCTTAATCCAAATACAAAGTATACGTTAAGTTTTAAATATAAGCCGGGAGCAACAACTAATGTAGCACCTTCAAATGGTGCATATTTCACCTCTCATATCATAAAAAAAGGCACCGCATTTAACAGTTATAATATGGGCCCTGCTGAATTTGTTGCAGATCTTGGTAAAGGCACCGAAACCTCTGATTGGAAAGAGATTTCTGTAGATTTTGTTACCGACTCTACAACAAATTATATGTTGGAGTTCCGTTTTGCCTTCGCTGCAGGATATGAGTGCTTCTTAGATGCTTTTTCAGTTACCTCCAAAAAAGAAACCTATTTTATTCAGGATTTTGAAGATTATCCCTCAGGTAGTGCCCTTGGAGGACTTTTAAGCGTTGTTACGCCTGAAGGCACCTCGGTTTCCGGCACAAAGGCTTTGCAGTACGATGCCTCAAATGTATCAAGCGACCTGGCTGTTGAGGGGAAAAACCGTGTAGTAATTAACCCTGTTGGTTCAAATCTTCCTACTCTTAGCAGCATTGTAACCAAGGGTAGTAATTTTAAGGTTACATTTAAGTATAAACTACTCAGCGGAGAAGTTAAATTCTATTTAAATTCATCTACCAATGGAACAAGTTGTTGGCAGCTTGCTTCAACCAATCCAATTGATTATAAGGTTAACACTTTAAGTGCAGGCGATGGTTGGCAAGAATTCACTTATGACTTTACAGTTAAAGCCACCGCAGATGACGGGACCTTTAACTATCCCACCATGCTTATAGGCGGTGAGGGTAAGGTATATATAGATTATCTTACAGTTTCTACAGTTGATGCCACCTTCCCCGATGTGGGAATCCCAACCGAACCCACTCCTGAACCCGAACCCACTCCCACAATCGGTTTTTATGATAATGCCGAAAACTGGAAGCTTTATCACGCAGATTATAATCCAATCATTAACGGCAGCGGTTCAAATGTAAATGGTTGGATAAGCAACTCACAAAACACCGATAAAGCTTACACCTATAATGATGGCGAAAACTCCATAAAA
>JAZSJA010000142.1:0-21327 GCA_045534095.1 Acutalibacteraceae bacterium
TAGATGCAACACATAAACCAGCCTCCCAACTAGCGTTCATACTAGTAGCAAGTGCAGAGCCGTTTGCATCACTTGACCACATAGGTGCTTCTTTTGTGGTAGCAGTACCAATCAACTTGAAAGAAATAGTAGAACCATTAGATAACGTTAAGGTATATGTTGTAGTACCCTCTTCAACTGCAACTGAGTCGGTACGATCAATATCTACTACCACATCATTGATTTTAACGGTTAATTTGCTAAAGTCAAAGGTGTATTCACCTTGGTCGAGATCAACAGAAAGTTGATAAACCCAACCGTTTTCACCATATACCTTTTCTAAAATTCTATGTTCATTAGTATCCGAATAATTAACGGTTATAATATCACCATATTTATTAGGTACATATTCAGATTCAGTTTTAAATGAATTATCTGTACCATTAGTGTTTTTATAAGAATAAACGTAAGTCTTACCGTTTAAAATATCAACCTCAGCATAATCGTAAGGGATAGCATCTTTATTAGTTCTGTTATCGGTAATGGTAGTAGCATTAACTTTTGAAGTTATAGATTCAGGCATATATGCAAAGCCAAGGTTAAGAGATTCTTTAGTGCCATCGCCATCTAAATCGTGGAGATAATCGGTTTTGCCCAAAACGGTTGAAATTATGCTTTGACCTGCACTGGGAACATACTGTTTATCGCTTTCATCAACCCAAGCGTTTTGAACAAGAGTTCCCTCAATAGTTACAGGAGCCGTATCTCCGTTAGCATCGCAAATAAACAAGGTGCTAAAGCCCATTAAGGTTTTGCTTGAATCATAGGTGGAAGCGGTAGGCTTTTGTACTAATGTAACGTCACGTAAAGTTAAACCATTGGCAGAGCCAACTAAAAGTGACGCAACTGCACCAAGCTCGATACGAGAGTTATCGATAACTAAATTACCGCCACTAACGTTTACGGCAGCACGACCGCCAGAAACGCGTGAGTTAAGAATTTGGCTGTTACCGCTAGCCATAACACCGCTCTTAACATTGTAGTAACGTGTTTTATCAGTTGTTTGTGAACGGTTGCCCGATTCGGTCATATTACTCTTGTATAAAACAGCATAATCAAAGTTAGGAGTTACGATTTGAACGTTATCAAGTGTGCCGTTATTTAAGGTTACAAAGGAATAACCCATATCAAGAGCGGGAGAATCACTACCGCAGGTCATAGTAAATCCATTACCGTATAAGGTATAACCTCCGGAAACTTCAAGAGAGCTAAATCCACAATCTTTAAGTAAAACAACATTGTTTGCGGTAGCACTTGTAGCGGTGGTAGCATTTACAGCGTCAACAACTTCTACTGTAAGTGTTGTGGGTGAGCATAATTCGTCATCAGTTATAGCTATTGTAATGTTGGCGATACCTGTGAAATCATCAGCAAAATCAAGTGTGCCTGCATTCCATGTAGTACCCTCGGTATAAACGTTTAATTTTTCACCTTCTGAATTGGTTACTTCAACAGTAACACCTGAAATTTCATTAGCATCAATTCCCTCGGCAACCTTAAACAAATTACCAAGTGTTACAGAGTTTTTATTACCAAGGCGGTAAATAAATTTATCTGTTTTTGGGAAAACAAGATCAAATTTTTCTACGGGGTCAAGCTCAGTATAATTGTTAGTGAACTTAATCTCGCCATTTGCTACGCCGTTCACAGTGTAGGATGTGGTAACGCCGCCTACATTGTTATCTTTAAGGGTTACTACTACTGTGTAAACAGTTTCGTCATAAGTAACGCAAACATCCTCGCCAGTAATCTCTTTAATAGTGTAGGTGAACTGTGTTTCGCCATCTATTGCAATGTCATTGGCATTGTAATTTACAGTAAATTCAAAGTTTCCGTTCACATCGTTCTTTACGGATTCAACAAGAGCGTCTTCTTCATTGTAAAGACCAAATTCAAACTCGTTTTCTGTAACTTCGGTGCGGTCACCTGTAAGAACTGTGTTACCCTTAATGGTAATTAAGGCATTGGCATCGAAACTATAAATATTTTCAAATTCGATAGTGCCATTAGCATCACCGTTTACTGTTACCGAGCCGATGCTGAGAACGCCATTTGTATCAATTACGTTAATAACAAGCGAGTGCTCTGCAGTGGAATAATTGATGAAACTTAAAGTTTTATCGATTTCCTTAACAGTAAAGGTGTAAGCACCTGCTTCTGGGAAACTTAAAGTATCAAAAGCGATGGTACCATTTGCGGAGTTGGTTTTCTCTTGATAAATAACTGTGCCATCAATTTCGCCTTCAAGTGTGAACTTAAACTCACCATCCGCAAGGTTTTTGTTGTAAATCTTCTTTGCGATTGGTGCGTAGGTTACGGGAGCAGGATTAGAATAATTGTTGGTAAACTTAATCTCGCCATTTGCTACGCCGTTTACAGTGTAGGATGCGGTAACGCCACCCTTATCGTTATCTGCTACAGTTACTACAACTGTATACTCTGTTGTATCATAGGTGTAACGGGCGTTGTTGCCTGCAATTTCCTTAATAGTGTAGGTAAACTGTTTTTCACCATCAATTTCAGTATCATTTTCGTCGAATTTTAATGTAGTGAACGCAAAGTTACCGGCTGCATCGTTCTTTACGGATTCAACAAGAGCGTCTTCTTCATTGTAAAGACCAAATTCAAACTCGTTTTCTGTAACTTCTGTGCGGTCACCTGTAAGAACAGTAGTACCGCGAAGGGTTACTTCATCTTCACCATCCATAAGGTAGGTGTTGGTGAATTCGATAGTGCCGTCAGCATCATCGTTTACTGTTACCGAGTCGACTCTGAGAACGCCGTTTGTATAGATTACGTTAACAACAAGTGTATGCTCTGCGGTGGAATACTCAACAAAGCCTAAATATTCATTGATTTCCTTAACGGTAAAGGTATAAGTTCCAACTTTTGGGAAACTTAAAGCATCAAAGGTGATGGTACCATCTGCGGAGTTGGTTTTCTCCTGAGAAATAACTGTGCCATCAATTGCGCCTTCAAGTGTGAACTTAAACTCACCACCCGCAAGATTTTTGTTGTAAATCTTCTTTGCAGTTGGTTTGTAGGTTACGGGTTCGGGTAGGGTGATAACAGGCTCTTTATCAACGCCTTCCTCATTATAACCCGCAAGGTTTCTTGCAAGTGCGGTAACGTCTTCAAGATCAACAATTCCGTCACCGTTTATGTCAGCTGCAAAAGGGTTATATTCAACATCCCAATCAGCTGCAAGACGTGCTAGGGTAATAAGGTCTTTAAGATTTTTTTCTCCGTCGCCATTTACGTCTCCGGGCAGTTCGCTGAATTTGTAAGTTGTATTAGCAAAAGCAGTGGTGCAAAGCAATACAACGCAAAGAGCCACAGAAAGAACAGTGCGGACGAACTTTGTTTTAAAAATTGACATTTTTCACACACCTTTTAATTTTTTAGGTAAACAAAAGGCACAAAAACAGCTTTATGCCCTTTGGTTACCGTCAAACCTCCGAAGAGGTTTGACAGTTTTGTACACTATTAGAAAGTATGAAGAATAGTGTTTGCGTCATAAGAGTTGCCGGTTGCGGGATCTTTTACGCGAAGAACAACTTTAAGGGTAGCACCCTCAAGAGCGTTATTAACGTCACCTGCACCGCAGTAGAATGTGCCAACAAAGCTAGCAACGTCAGCATAGGTCCAAGGAACTTGAGTTACACTACCAAGAAGAGGAATTTCTTCGTTAGCTGCGAGTGTAACGTCGCCATTGTGGAAACCAACCCAACCGAAGGAACCGTAGTTACCGCCGAGGAAGATTTGGTTTTCGCCAAGAGCTCTGTCAAGGGATACGTAGAAATCGCATTCCCAGTTTGCATATGGGCCTTCTACTGCTGCATCAGCAGAATCTTTGCACTGGAATTTGTATAAGTTATCGAGGTTTGCCTCGAGACCTTCAGTGGGTGACCACTGACCATAACCACCCCATTGGATTGCACCAAGCTCAGCTTCTGCCTCTGCAATAGTCATTTTGGTAACGTCAGCAGTAGGATACTGATTTTCGGGAACTACAGGAGGTACGTACTCAGACCCTGCATCGTATACAACGGTGAAGGGGCTGAAGTCAGCAGTCTCAAAGGTAAGATTACCGTTTGAAGGATTGTAAACGCAAGGAATCTCTTGATCATAGTGATAGAGCTTTACAGTTGCGGGATCAAGTCCTTCGGGAAGGGGAAGAGTAATCTTAATAGGCTCTTGGTTATTCTCTTTTACGCCTAAAACACTAACGTCAAAACCTTCTGCTTCTTCATTAGCAGCTATAGTAATGTTGCCGTAAGGAAGATCAGGAACGATTTTTACTGTAATGGTATCTTCGCCATCCTCAAGAGCAGCTGCAGGAACTACAAAGTTAGCAAGCTTGCTTTTGGGATCTAAACGGAGTTCAAGATTAGCAGCGCTTTCACCCTCTGCAATGGTAGCAGTTGCGGTGTAAACTTTGTCAAACAATGCATTTACGTCGTATTGATCGTTAAAGCTATCTTTCTCATAGGTGTACTGAGTAGCGAAGATGGTGATATCAAATTCGCCGCCTAAGTCTAAGCCTTGATACTCGTTGCCTGCAGTTTCCTGCATTTTAAGAACAATACCGAGGTATGCTTCTTTGCCTGCTAATAAGGTACCGTAAGTGGTATCCTCAATAGTGTTGATGAATTTATCTAAGGTACCAACCTTGGTGTAACCTGCGAGGTTACGGTCGGTAGGCATAGCTAATTCATTTTCGCTGGGGCAAACGTAAACGTCAATAACCTCAGCTAATTTAGAAAGAGATTTTTGAGCGGTGAATTTAGCAAACCATTTAAGTGCTAAAGAACCCTCATTCTCTATTTTAAGAACCTTAGCTTCGGTGTATCCGGGCTCCCATAAATTGTAATCAAACAAAGGAGCATTGGAATCTTTAATAGATACCCAGTTGCCATCCTTTAATACTTCCAAGTCGAGCTCTAAAGTACCGGCTTGAATTTTGTTATTAGAGGAGCTAACGGAATCTGTAAACCAAGCAAAGGTGCTACCAATTAGCATTGCTACGCACATAATAAGTACGAGAGCACTGGTGAGTAGTGCACGTTTTGTGCTTCTAGTTTTTGTCATTTTAAAATGACCTCCTTGAAAATTTGTCGGCAAAAGAAGTTGCAAATAATATGCGCCGACAAGCATATTATCCGCAGTATTGGTCTTTAACCTTTACAAAGTAAAGATCAATTAAGTTTTAACAAGATGTGTTGATTAGATACCAACGGTTTTGAAAGCTGCCCAAGCTGCATCTTTAGCATCGGTGCCTTCGGGAACAACGTTATCGGTCTGAACAGCATCGGCTTTAACGGTAATGTTGAAGTTACCGCCAAATGCAACGACTTCTTCACGAGTTAAAGATTCAGGAATCTTAACGTTATCGAAAACGTTGATGATTTGACCGGGATTTACGATATCCTTGTAGTACATTACGTAAACAAGATCCTCAGGGATTACAGTAGCTCCGTTCATATTGTTCCAAACGTGGTTCCAATCGGTAGGAACATAGCCATCAAATACGCTTGTAACGTCGAAGTTTGCACCAAGAGCGTTGATCCAAGCAGCAGCATCAGAGATGGTTACAGTAACGCGGATGTACTGATCATAGTGACCGGTGTTTTCTACGCGTGCTTCTTTTTTAAGAACGTCGCCGGGTAGAATATCTTTGTATTCATAACCGTCTTGATCTTTATTAGCTTCAGGAGTGTTTTCCCAAACGTCAACAGAGAAGATCTCATCTGGAGTATCATCTTCGCTATCAGCAATCATAAATTGGTTGGTTACAGCATCATCATCAGAGAACCAAGCTAAGGTACCCATAGAAAGAACAGCAATAACACAAATAGCTAATGCAACTACCAAAACTTTTCTTTTTGAAATTTTCATTTCATTGTCCTCCTTTCTTCAAGATTCTTATTTCAAACTCATGTCTGTTGGAATTCCTTTACAGACACGAACGTGAAAGCCTAATAATCAGGACTCTTTATCAGCCGGAGTATCGGCTTCATCTGAGGTTTTTATACCTGCCATTTGGGATTTTAATTTTTCAACCTCGGCTTTAAGGCGTTCATTTTCCTTAGAGGCGGTATCAATCTCATTTTTCATTTCGGCTTCTGCTTGTTCGGCGTCTTCGTCTTTTTTCTTTTTAGTGAACATACCGGGAGCAAAAACTATAATAATAAGAACAACTCCTAAACCAATGGTGTAATATGTACCGGGAGGATTTTGAACAAAGTCAGATACGTAACCAAGCTTAGGAAGTGAAAACTTTGGTACACCTACAACGTTTTTAAAATGAACGGGTTTGTCATCCTCGTCCGGGTTAGCGTCACCCTTTGTATATAGGTGTTGATTTTCTGCATCGATTCTTACAACTCTGTGGGTTGCAATATCCTTGTGTTCGTTAAGCAAAAAGGTGATAGAATCGCCAACCTTAATTGTGTTGGGATCTACCTCTTTAACGTAAAGTAAATCGCCAACGCTGTAGGTGGGTTCCATACTGCCTGAAATAACGGTAAAGCACTTGTAACCCAATATGCGTGAGCCCATTAAAAATATGGCACAAAGCACAACAAATATCACAAGCATCGTTGAGATGATGTTCCATATTTTTTTTAGAGTTTTTTCCATATAATATATCTCCTATATATATTTCTTTTGTAACCAAAAAGCATAACTTATTTTCTATTACATATTATTACGGTAAGTTTACCGCCCATATGTAAATGGGGCGGTGAATAGCTTATACATATAATAAACAAAGGTACTAATATTTCACAAAGGGAATTAAAGAAAGCCATAATTTGCGTTTTTGACGTTTCCAATATCGGCGTTCAGAGCCCTCCGTACGTTCGATTTCGCAAGTTAAATAATTAAGTTCCTTGAAAAAATCTTTAAAATGCATTACTGAAATAATAAGTAATAATAATGCAAACAAGGCTGCAATAATGCCAATAAGGATATTTAGTCCTAAATTTTGGTTGTTGTGTGGCATAGCTGTAAGACTAATAAAATTTTTAAACAAGGGACTCAACTCATTTCTAATGGGGCAGGGAACTGGGGGATTAGGCTTTTTCTTCAGCCTCTTCCTTTTGCTCGGTTTCTACGTTTTCTGTGATTTCTGTGGGTTCGGTAGTTTCTGAAGGTTCGCTCTCCGACTCAAAAGCATCCTCAGGTGTTTCGGTTACAGGTTGTGCTGACTCTAACTGAGCTTTAAGTGCACGAAGCTCTTCAAGCATTTTTGCATTTTCAGCTTTTTCGGCTTCAATTTTATCCTTTTCAACCTGCATTTCTTCCATTTGCTCTCTCTTATAACGGCGGAACAGGTTAAAGAACTTAACACCCTCATAAATAATAATCAACATAAAGGGGGTGAAGATACAAACAAAGTAACCGGGGGTGGTCTTTAAGAAGTTAAAGAAACTTCCAAGACCGGGAATGTGTGTTTGGTATTTACCCATAATGTATGGGTAGGTAACTATTGTTTCATCATCGGTGTTGGTTGTGGTACCGTAGGTGATAAAACCGGGATTACCCTCAGCATCGGTAGTGAGACGGCGAATTTTATGGGTTACGGTCTCGCCAAAACTGTTTTTATCTTGCGACATAAAGGTAATGATGTCGCCCTCTTTAAGGGTGGAGGGATCTACCTCTTTTGCAAGAATTAATGCACCGGCGTTAAAATCAGTAGCCGCCATAGAATCGGTGTTTACTATGTACATTTTGTAGCCAAACAAATCTCTATCATTTCTGTTGAAGGTTGTTACCGAAACAATGGTGAACAACATCATTGAAATGGCTAACAAAACAACTAGCCAAACTAAAGAGACTCTGATAATTTTAAATGCATTTTTCATAAGGATTAGACTCCTTTGTTTTAAAGTAATTAGCTATGGAAAAATATATCAATCTAAAAACGTGTTCGGAGGTATCGTCGTCATCGGGTATGGCACCATCAAACACCTTAATAGCAAAATCAAGCATGGTTGAAAGAATGTGATTAAGAAGCATCCATACGTTTGATTGTTCTTGGAATGCGTCGTTGAATTTTTGAATAGCAGGTTCGAACCTTTTGCGATGCTCATCTGCTGAGTATTGACGGAAATAAGGGGAATAGTAGTACTGAATGTAGGCACTGCATTTTTCACGGTTGCCTAATATAAATCTCCAAACTGCATTAAAGAAAATTTGGCAACGAGTTTTGTATTCAATTTCTTTTATGTACATTATTTCTACGTGTTGCATAACCTTAGTAACTAATTCATCATCAAGAAAGGCAAAGGTCTGGGCGAACATATCCTCCTTGCTTTTAAAACAACGATAAATATACGCCTCGTTAATAGATGTTGTTGAACCAATTTGTTTTGTGGTTGCTTTATCCAATCCCTCTGTTGCTATTACGTGGACAGTTCCATCAATAAGTCCACGACGGATTTCATTATGCTTCATTTTGACCTAACTCCTTTTAATAAATCCTTGATCATTTAAATGTTTACTACAATTTTTCTAAAAACAAAGCAAACCAATAATGTTTGCTAAGAACGAAAATGTATGAAAAACTGATAAATGATTGTAGAAAACCCTAATGTTTATACGGTTTTAAACCGTTGTTTAAAGGTAAGCGTGCAACATAATGGTTATTATGTTGTGCATTTACCAAAAAGAGCACAATACATCAGTTTATTAGTGTATAAAATTATATCATTTTTTCTCTAATAAATCAAGTTTTTTTTAAAGAAAGTTCACATTTACGTAAAATTAACGGATTTTGGGTATAATAAACAAGACCTTTTGTTTGTTTCGTCAAAAAAAGGTCTTGTTTGGTGTGCATTTTTAAGTTTTTACAAAGGGTTTAATTTGAAATTTGTTATATTAAACACCGTTTTTACAACATAATAACCATTACGTTGTAAAAACGGTGTTTGGGCATATAACATATTTAAAATTTTATATACCCATAACAAAAGATGCGATTTGGAAATAAACAAAAAGAGAAATAGCATCAACAATAGTAGTTATAAATGGGCTTGCCATAACGGCGGGATCCAGGTGACAAATCTTTGCAAGTAGGGGGAGAGTGCATCCGATTATTTTAGCGGCCACTACCGTAACAAGTAACGTAAAGCAAACAACCAGTGCAACTTTTACGGAAACGTTGCTGCCAAGCACCATATTATCAAACACCATAATTTTAATATAATTGGCAATTGCTAAGATAATTCCGCAAATAACTGAAACACCGAATTCTTTTAAAATTATTTTGCCGGTGTCTTTAAATTCTATATCATCAAGTGCCAGACTTCGTATAATAGCAACAGATGATTGACTGCCTGAATTACCGCCCGTGTTCATTATCATGGGTATAAAGGCGGTAAGGGCTATTGAACCGGCAAGAGCAGACTCAAAGGATGCTATTATCATACCTGTAAAGGTTGCTAAAAACATTAAAAGCACAAGCCATGGAATACGTTGTTTAACAGTATCAAAAATTCCGGTTTTTAAATAAGGCTTGTCACCGGGCAATATAGCAGCCATTTTTTCAATATCTTCGGTAGCCTCTTTTTCAATAACATCCACAATGTCATCAACTGTAATAATACCAACCAAACGGTTCTCAGAATCCACAACCGGCATAGTGGTGAAATCGTATTTTGTAAATAACTTTGCAACCTGTTCCTGGTCATCGGTTGTGTAGGCGGAAATAACGTTTGATTCCATCAAATTTCCAATAATATCATCGCCGTTTGCCAAAAGCAAATCTTTTACAGTTAAAACACCCTGTAAATGCCTGTTATCATCTGTAACGTAGCAGGTGTAAATGGTTTCTTTATCGGGGCCGAATTTTCTTATATACTCAAAGGCATCGGCTACGGTTGAAGATGCTTTAAGCTTTACACATTCAGTTGTAAGAACGCTGCCGGCACTATCTTCGGGATATTTTAAAATTTGGTTAATTTCACGCCGATCTTCGGGAGAGGTTGCCTTTAGCATCTTTTTAACAACGCCGGCCGGCATTTCGTCCAACATATCGGCAACGTCATCTACAAATAGTTCTTGCATAACAAGACGAAGCTCTCTATCGGCCAAAACCTCTACCAAACGAGTTTGCGTATCAGAATCCATATATGCAAAAGCTTCAGCCGCCAATTGCTTGGGTAACAGTCGGAATACAACTACTGCTTGCTCGGGAGTAGCTTCATCAATAAGTTCTGCTATATCAACCTCGTTCATATCAATTACGATATCTCGCAAGGTGTTGAATTTTCGCTGCTCTAAAAGTTTACATATAACTTCGTAAATTGCTTCTATTTTTTCTGACATAAAAAAATACCTCCTGACTAGGCAGAAGGTATTTTGAACAACAAAATAGAACCGTGTCCTTAAGACCGATTTTTTAGATTGTGATAATACAAACTGCCTATTATATTTAATGTGCTACATCGCCCGTTAGGGGAACCGGAGTCCATACTATCACCTCACAAAAAAAGTATAGTGTTATTTTACCACATAAATGATAAAAAAACAATATTTTTTTGTAGGACTTTTAAAATTTGGCAATATGTTTAAAAAAAAGAAAAAATTTTCCTTGACTTTTCACTAAAGCCGCGGTATACTGTAAAAGCCGCATATTGTAGGCTATAAGTGTGCCCTTTTGGGTTCCGCCTAGCAGTAGCGAGACTTAAATTAAGGCAGGTGCCAGAAAAATGTATGCAGTTATTTTAACCGGCGGAAAGCAGTATCGTGTAGAAAATGGCGACGTTATCTATGTAGAGAAGCTTGACGTAAACGAGGATGAAACCGTTTCTTTTGATAAGGTTATCGCATTATCTCCCGACAAGGGCGCTATGAAAATTGGTAAACCTTACGTTAAGAACGCCGTTGTAACCGGTAAAGTTCTTAAAAACGGTAAGGGTAAGAAGATTACTGTCTTCACTTACAAACCCAAAAAGGGCTCAGCTCGTAAAATGGGTCACAGACAGCCCTATACTAAGGTTCAAATCGAAAACATTGAAATCGTTGCTGAATAATTATGACCGAAGTTCGGTTTTTATTTGAGAACGATATTTTGGTTGGCTTCCATTTAAAGGGGCATGCAACATCATCCGCTACTGACGATTCAGGTCGTTTAGTATGTGCATCAATTTCTTCGGCGGCATATATGACCGCTAACACCATTACAGAAATTGTAGATGCCAATGCTATTGCAGAGGTTAATGAGGATGACGGTGAAATGCTTTTTGAGGTTAAATCAGATTATGAACAGGCTATGCCTATTCTTTTGGGATTTAAACTCCATATGGAACAACTATCAGAACAGTTTACGGATTATATTAGAGTAATTTCGGAGGTGTAACTCATGTTAAAGATTAACATTCAACTTTTCGCACATAAAAAGGGTGTTGGTTCTACTAAAAACGGTCGTGACAGTGAGTCTAAACGTCTTGGTGTTAAACGTGCAGACGGTCAGTTCGTATTAGCAGGTAACATTCTTGTTCGTCAAAGAGGCACCCACATCCATCCCGGTGAGAATGTAGGCAAAGGTTCTGATGATACCTTGTTTGCATTGGTAGATGGTAAGGTTAAATTTGAGCGTCTTGGTCGTGACCGCAAAAAGGTTAGCATCCAGGTTGCTGAATAATTTACTTTGGCTTAATGTCCATTCACCCCGGTTTAATTAACCGGGGTTTGTTTGTATTTGGAGGATATTATGTTTGTAGATGTAGCTAAAATATTTTTAAAAGCGGGTGACGGCGGTAACGGAGCCGTTTCATTTCACAGAGAAAAATACGTAGCGGCAGGTGGACCCGATGGTGGTGACGGCGGCCGCGGAGGTAATATCGTGCTTCAAGCGGACAACAATCTGTCTACTCTTGCCGATTTTCGCTATAAACGCAAGTATTCCGCTCCTAACGGTGCCAATGGTGGTGGAAATCGTTGCACTGGTAAACGTGGGGAGGATCTTGTTATCCGTGTGCCTAAAGGAACCTTGGTTAAGGATGCCGAAACAGGTAGAATTATGGCGGATATTTCCGGCGAGGAGCCCTTTGTTTTGCTTAAAGGCGGTAATGGTGGTTGGGGTAATCAACACTTTGCAACCTCTACTCGCCAGGTGCCTAAATTTGCAAAAAGTGGCGTTCCCGGTCAATCTGCTGAGGTTATTTTAGAACTTAAACTTTTGGCAGACGTTGGTCTTGTTGGATTTCCTAACGTTGGTAAATCCACCTTGGTATCGGTCGTTAGCGAGGCAAAACCTAAAATTGCTAACTATCATTTTACCACCCTTACTCCCGTTTTAGGTGTTGTAAGTATGGGTGAGGGTAGTTCCTTTGTTATGGCGGATATTCCCGGACTTATTGAGGGAGCGGGTACCGGTGCCGGTCTTGGCCATGAGTTTTTACGTCATGTGGATCGTTGCCGAATTTTACTCCACGTTTTGGATATTTCAGGTAGCGAGGGCAGAGATCCCATTGAGGATTTTGAGCAGATAAACAGTGAGCTTAAAACCTTTAGTGAGGAGCTTAGCACTCGTCCCATGATTGTGGTTGCTAACAAATGCGACCTTATAGATGAAGAAAAAATCGAAGAATACAGAGCGTATTTCGAGGGTAAAGGATATGCCTTTTTCCCAATTATGGCTGCTATTGCTGAGGGCACCAAAGAACTCATTCAGCATACTGCAGCGGAACTTCATAAACTTCCACCCATTAAGGTCTATGAAATTGAGCCTGAACCTATTGAGGATTTCACTAAAGAAGCAAAACGCGATTTTACACTTCGTGTGCAGCAAGGTGTTTTTATTATCGAGGCACCATGGCTTCTTAAAATTTTGGATAATGTTAATCCCGATGATTATGAATCCCTTCAATATTTTCAACGTGTGTTGCAGTCTTCGGGTATAATTTCTGCACTTGAAAAAGCAGGAGTAGAAGAGGGCGATACCGTTAGTGTTTATGATATTGAGTTTGAATACGTAAGGTAGGTGCCGTAATGAGTAATGTAAACGAGCTTAGTGCAGGTACCTTGGCCTTTGTGGGTGATGCTGTTTACGGACTTTTGGTGCGTGAGAGATTGTCTGAAACAAACCGTCCAAGTGGCGAATTGCATAGACTTTCGGTTGCATTTGTAAATGCGAACTCTCAGGCAGAAGCCTTTAAAATTATTGAGCCGCTTCTTACCGAAAAAGAACTTTCGCAGTATAAACATGGTAGAAATTTGCATACAAATAACGTTCCAAAACAGTCTACCGTAGCACAATATCATTCAGCAACAGGGCTTGAAGCGCTTTTTGGTTATTTACATTTATCAGGTCAAAATGATAGAATAAATGAACTTTTTGAGGTTATTTGGAAGGCTCAAAGTGATAATTTATAGGTATAGTTATATTACCCTCGGATAAAATATATTCGAGGTGGTATAAATGCTTAAATTTAAAAGGGAGAGCGGAAATTCAGTTAAAAGAGTTATTATTGATTATATCTTTTTTCTGGTAGGTTCCGCTCTTTTTGCGTTTGGGTTTAGTTTTTTTATTTCTCCAAATAACATTTCTCCCGGCGGTTTAACTGGTGTTGCGGCTATAATAAATTATACCTTTTCACTGCCTACGGGAGCAGTTTTGTTTGTTATAAACATTCCCCTTTTATTTTTAGGATTTAAAAAAATTGGCGTGGAATTTTTATTAAAAACACTTCTCGTTACAACAGTTTCATCAGTTTTGATAGATACATTTGCATATGTTTTGCCACAGTTTAAAGGAGATAGGTTTTTGGCCGCTATTTTTGGTGGTGCACTTGTAGGTTTGGGATTGGCTTTGGTCATGTTAAGAGGCGGTACAACCGGCGGAGTGGATATCGTTGCCGTTATACTTAAAAACAAGTTCCCCTTTTTAAGTATTGGCAGGCTAGTGCTTATTTTAGATAGCGTTATAATCACCTTTGCGGCAATTTGTTATAGGGAGATAGAATCGGCCTTATTTGCAGTTATTTCTATTTTTATATCGGGAAAAATACTTGATACCATAATGTACGGTGCCGATAAAGTAAGACTTATTTTTATAGTAACCGAAAAAGAAAAGGAAGTTGCTCTTTCGATATTCCAAAGAGTTAACAGGGGTGTTACAATTTTGCCATCTTACGGCGGATTTGAAAACAAAAGCAATAAAACACTTATGTGTGCGCTTAGATTTAATGAGGTGGATCTGGCTATCAAAGCGGTACGAACGGCAGATCCTAAGGCTTTCACTGTTGTAACCATTGCAGGTGGTATATTTGGTTGCGGATTTGAATAATACTTTTGAAATTAGATAAAAATTAGCCGCCGTATTGATTATATACGGCAGCTTTCAATAAAAGATTTACTAGTTGTTGTTTTTCTTTTGCTGATTATTTTGGTTGTTTTTGTTTTGGTCGTTTTTATTCTGGTTATTGTTTTGGTTGTTCTTATTTTGGTTGTTGTTCTGGTTCATTAGAGTTCACCACCCTTCGGTATTATTTTTAACCGTTTGGGTGCAAATATACTATATTTGATTTTATTAGTTGAGTATGATAGGGAGTTGATTTTGTGAATCCTATTTTTAAACAAAGAGTTTGTGATTTATTTGGCTGGGAGGGTGCAGAGTTTGATAATATTTTTGCAGATAAACCATTTAGAGCCATTCGTGTGAATCCATTAAAAACTAATTTGGAAGTGGTTCAGTCAGGTTTTGATTTTCCTCTTAGAAAAACGCCCTTTTATAAGGATTCTTATTACATATCAAAGGATTTTGAGGGGGTTGGAAATCTTCCGTTGCATCATGCAGGTGGATTTTACGTACAAGAACCCTCTGCCAGCTCTGTGCTTAGCGTTGTAAATGCAAAGCCGGGAGAGAAAATTCTTGATTTATGTGCTGCTCCCGGTGGTAAATCTACAGGAATAGCGGCAGCACTTGGGGGAGAGGGCCTTTTATGGTCAAATGAGTATGTTAGAAACCGTGCTTCGGCTTTGCTTTCGAATATCGAAAGAATAGGTGTAACCAACGCAGTGGTTTCCTCTCTTTCCGCGGATTATCTTTGCTCATCATTAGAGGGATTTTTTAATGCAGTTGTGGTGGATGCTCCGTGTTCGGGGGAGGGAATGTGGCGTCATAACTCTCAGGTAGAAACTCAGTGGAGCGAGGAATACATTTTAAAATGTGCTGAACTTCAAAAAGAGATATTAGCCTCAGCGGCTTTGGCGGTAATGCCGGGCGGCAGATTGATATACAGTACCTGCACCTTTGCAAAAGAAGAAAATGAATATAACGTTATTTGGTTTTTAGAAAATCATCCCGAATTTACACTTGAAAAAATTGAAATGAATTTTGGTATTGAAGGTCTTTCGGGTAACGCAGAAATTGATTCTAAAGTACGCAGAATAACCCCTAAAAACGGTGGCGAAGGTCACTTTGTGGCTCTTTTTAAAAAACAAGGCGAAGAAAGGAAAATTGATTGTTGTTTTGCAGAGGATATATCCGTTAACAGCAAAAAAATTGTTGGTGAATTTTTGAATGAGAATTTCGAGAAAATCCCACAGGGCGTATTGTTTGAAAAAAATAATCTTATTTACTTAGTACCCGCCACAGCACCGCAAATTAAGGGTGATGTTTTGCGTTATGGATTACTTGTAGGTGAAATTCGAAAAAATAGATTAGAGCCATCTCACGCACTATTTGCTGCTTTTGGGGTGGTGCCAAAACGTATCATAAACCTTTCTCTCAACGACCCGCGTATATATAAGTTTTTAAAGGGTGAAGAAATCCCGGCAGATGGGGAAAACGGTTACACGGCAATATACGTGGAAAACGTCCCCCTCAGTTTTGGTAAATGCTCTGCCGGTAGACTCACAAATCGTTATCCTAAAGGGTTACGTATACAAAAGTAATAAAAAAGCAAACCGTAAAAAGAGTTTTTTAAAAAAATAAATTCTTTTTGCGGTTTCTTAGCCTTTAAACAGTTGCAAAAATTGTTAAAATGTGTTAAAATTATGGTAACTATAATTTGGGAGTATTGTGTATGATTAAGTCTTTATATAAAATAGTTGCGTTATGCTTGATTATATCTATATTTTTATCTTTGAATTTAATTAGTGGCAGTGCATCCGGTGAAATCGGTACGCCTATTTCCACTAAGGAAGAATTTTATAATATTCGCAATAATTTAAGTGGTAATTATTATCTTACCCGTGATATTGAATTCTCTACCTCTGATTTTGCGGCAGGTGGAGCATACTATAATTCGGGAAAGTACTTTTTGCCTATAGGCGATGGAAAAAATCCTTTTAAAGGTACCTTTGATGGTAGAGGTTTTACTGTGTCAGGGATTAAAATTTCTATTTCAGGACAGGTATACAGTATGAACGTCACTCCCGTTGCTACGGGGATTATGACTGCTGATGATTGGACCGGAGATTATATTATAGATCCCACTCCGAAACCCAGCACTACACCTACAGCCGGTGTTTTCGGTTCCAATCAAGGTACAATTAAAAACCTTAACATTAGCGATTGCTCAATAAGTGCTCGTTCGTCTAATAGTGCTACCCTTTATGTTGGCGGTATTGCTGCACATAATGGCGGAAATATTTCAAATTGCTCGGTAAAAAACACTCTTAACTGTGATTCCCGCAGTTATATTGGAGGAATTGTCGGCTATCAGTCAGCCGGCAGTGTAACCAATTGTCTGGTTCGCGGTAAAATTGAATCTGACGGCACTTACGGAAGTGTTGTTGGTGCAGTTGCGGGAGGAAAGGTTACAAATTGCCTTTCGGTTGCGGAATTCACAGGGACTGAGGCTGCTTCTGTTAAATTAGCAGGAGTTGATGTTTTAAATAATATAGAAAATTGCTATTATAAATCTGATGTGGAATGTGATGGAATTGGTATAAGCGTTTCTTCTTTAAATATTAAAAATCCTTTATCTTATAGTGGATTTGATTTTAGCGATAGTTGGTATATGTCCGGTACCCTTCGTCATCCCGCCTTAAAGGGCGTAGGTATTGCAGAGGGTAGTGATATTATTACCGGTGACCTGGATGCCGACGGAACAAAAAACCTTTTTGATTTGGTTTTACTTGCTCGCTACGTAGCAAAGTGGAATATTGAAATTCATAAAGAAGTTGCAAACGTAAATTTCGATTTTACAAGCGACGGAGAGGATATAGTTGATTTAGCCGATGTTACACATCTAGCACAAAATCTTGCAGGCTGGAACAACGCAGTACTTTACTAAATATTATGAAAATACTTATTGTTTCACAACATTTTTATCCCGATTCCTTTAGGGTTAACGAAATAGCTGAAGAACTTGTTAGCAGAGGCAATGAGGTTACTGTTATTACCTCTTTACCGGATTATGCTACAGGTAAAACTCCTAAAGATTGCAAAGGATTAAAAAACAGAAAATTCACTTATAATGGTGTATCGGTAATACGCACCTTTTCGATTTCGCGTCGAAGCGGTGTTATATTCAGAGCCTTAAATTATGCGTCTTTTTGCATTAGTTCTACCTTTAAAGCAAGAAGACTCAAAGAAAAATTTGACGTGGTAGTTTGCTATCAAACGTCACCTATACTTATGGCTAATGCAGCAAGAGCGGTATCTAAAAAGCAAAAAATACCATTTTTGATTTACTGCCTTGATTTATGGCCGGAATGTCTTAAAGCCTGGGGTGTTACCGAGCGAAATTTGCTTTTTAAATATATGCATTATTATAGTAAAAAAATATATAATAGTGCCGATGCTATAGCAGTTTCATCAAAACCATTTATCGAGTATCTCTCTAAAATAAATTGTGTTGATAAATCTAAAATTTGTTATATTCCACAGCATTCAGATGATATGAATTTGCCGGTTAATAATTCTGCGGATGGTATTTTACATTTGTCCTTTGGTGGGAATATAGGTAGCGTCCAAAATATAGATTGCATTGTAAAGGCAGTTGCAGAATTAAAGGATTTAGATGGTTTTATCGTAGATATTTACGGTGATGGCAGCGAACTTGAAAACTGCAAAAAACTTGCCGAAGATCTAGACATTAAAAATAAAATTCTTTTCCATGGAAGAGTTTGTCGTGAAGAACTTTGGGAAGAGTATAAAAATACAAACGCCTTTATTTTAACCCTTAAATCCGAGGGGCATATAGGTCTTACCGCTCCTGCAAAACTTCAGGAATATATGTCCGGAAATCGTCCTATTATTGCGGCAATCGGTGGTGCTGCTGAGGAGATAATCAAATCGGCAAATTGTGGTGTTTCAGTTCCTGCAGGTGATTATAAATCCCTTGCCAATGAAATCCAAAAATTTGTTTTAAACAGCAATGAATATAGTGATTATGGTAAAAATGGCAGAAAATATTTCCAAGAAAACTTTACGCTGGATAAGTTTATGGAATCTTTTATGAAATTTATGAGCGATGTTGAAAGGTAGTAATAGTAGTGAAAGTATTTCAAATCAATTCAGTTTGCGGCACAGGCAGTACAGGTCGTATTGTTTGTGATATAAAAGGAATGCTTGAATCGGAGCAAAACAAATGCCAAATTGCTTATGGCAGAGGCTTTTATGATGATCCCGATTGTATTAAAATCGAAAGTGATTTGGTGTTTAAAGCACACGTCTTTTTTGCAAGAATTACAGATAGACAGGGATTTTATTCCACTTCAGCTACAAAAAGATTGGTTCGCAGTATTGAACATTTTGATCCCGATATTATTCATCTTCATAATTTGCATGGCTATTATTTAGATATTCGTGTGCTTTTTGAATTTTTAAAGCAGTACAACAAGCCAATAGTTTGGACCTTACATGATTGTTGGGCTTTTACTGGTCATTGTGCGTATTTTACTTATGCTAAGTGTGATAAGTGGCGAACAGGTTGTGGGCAGTGTCCGCAGAAAAACGCTTACCCCGCAAGCTATATTTTAGATGATTCAAAAAAATCATTTTCGGAGAAAAAACGCCTATTTACGGGCGTTGAAAATTTGAATATTGTGACCCCATCAAATTGGTTGGCGGACCTTACCAAGGAGTCATTTTTGGGTAAGTTTCCCGTTCATACCATCAATAATGGGGTGGATTTATCTATCTTTAAGCCTGCAGAGAGTGATTTTAAAGAAAAACATAGTCTAAGAGGCAAAAAAATTATACTTGGCATTGCTAACATTTGGGAAAAACGCAAAGGCTTAGATGATTTTGTAGCTTTGAGTCAGATTTTGCCCGAAAATTATAAAATTGTTCTTGTTGGTCTTACCGAAAAACAAATTGCTGCCCTTCCTAAAAATATTCTTGGAATTACCAATACTGCAAATATAAATGAGCTTGTAGAACTTTATTCGTCTGCTGATGTTTTTGTTAATCCTACAAAGGAGGATAACTTCCCAACCGTTAATATAGAAGCCATTGCTTGCGGTACGCCTGTTGTTACCTACAATACAGGCGGAAGCGGGGAGATGCTTGATGAAAAATGTGGTAAGGTAGTTGAGTCGGGTGATATTAAAGCACTTTTGAATGCCATTACCAAAATGGAATTAAATCCTGAGGATTGCAGAAACAAAGCCTTGGAATTTGAAAAAAATAAGCAGTATAATCTTTATATGGAGCTTTATAAAAATATTTTAAACAATGGGTGTTAGTATGGATTATGAAATAAACTCCACAACCGAGAAACTTCATAATTGTCAGCTTTTGTTGGCGGCAGAGTTGAAAAGAATCTGTCAGAAAAACAATATAGAATATTATATGATTGCAGGCACTCTTTTGGGTGCTGTGCGTCATAAAGGCTTTATCCCTTGGGATGATGATATGGATTTTGCCATTATGCGAAAGGAGTTCCCACGTTTTTTAAAGGCTTGTGAGGAAGACCTTGGGGAGGATTTTGCTCTTTTGGAAATGTTTAGCGACAAGCATTATGCATTGCCCATTGCAAAGCTCCTTTTAAAAGGCACAAATTTCACCGAGCGTAACGTAGGCAAAACTAAGGTTAAAAAGGGTATTTTTATTGATATTTTCCCTTATGATAGTATTCCCGATGATGAAAATTCAAGAAGAAAACATAACAAAAAAACCTATTTTTTAAAGAGATTATTTTTAGCAAAGCAGGGTTACAGTATTGCTGAAAAAGGTCAAACCTTAAAACAAATAGTGTATGCGGGGCTTAAATTTTTCTCCCTCTTTTTTACTAAAAATTATATTAGAAATAAACTAGATAAAGAGCTTCGCAGATTTGAAAATCAAACCACTAAAAAGGTTGCGGCGATAGGTGGTGCTTATCCTTACAGCAAGGAATCGGTTGAGCGAAAATGGTTTTTAGAATCGGTAGAACTCCCCTTTGAAAACATTACCCTCTCTGCCCCTAAAGGCTACGAAGAATATTTAACCTATTTTTATGGGGATTATATGACGCCGCCCCCAGCAGATAAACGCGAAAATCGTCATAGTGCAATTGAGATTGATTTTGGTAAGTACGAATAATCTATAAATTTATTTTAGTTTTCAAAAGTCCTAGAGGTGAACCTTGTTATATGGTAAGATTTGCAAAAGAAAAAGATATATCAAAAATTTTAGATTTGCTTTCTCAGGTTGATTTAGTTCACCATAACGGCAGACCTGATATTTTTAAAATCGGCACAAAGTATTCGGGAGAAGAGTTGAAAGTACTTTTGACAGATAACAATCGCCCAATACTTGTTTCGGTTGATGAAAATGATACTGTTATGGGTTATTGTTTTTGTATTTTTCAACAGCACCTTAATAATTCGGTGTTGACCGATATTAAAACACTCTACATTGACGACCTTTGCGTTGATGAAACCTTGCGAGGTAAACACATCGGTAAAGAACTTTATGATGCAGCTGTAAAATTCGCAAAGGATAAGGGATGTTATAACCTAACCCTTAACGTCTGGAGCTGTAATCCATCTGCCATGAGGTTTTATGAAGCCCAAGGCCTCAACCCCCAAAAGGTGGGTATGGAGTTAATTTTGGACAAATAATAAGGTATGAATATTATTCAAAGAATTATATTTTATCAAACCCTACATTCTATATTTTAAGGATGATTTTATATGAAAAAAGTTATAACCTACGGCACGTTTGATTTGCTCCATTACGGGCATATTCAGCTTTTAAAACGCGCCAAAGAGAAAGGTGATTATTTAATAGTTGCCCTTTCTACTGATGAATTTAATTGGAACTCAAAACAAAAAAAGTGCTATTTTTCTTATGAGCCACGCAAAGCCTTGCTGGAATCTATACACTATATTAATTTAATT
>JAZSJA010000107.1:0-5312 GCA_045534095.1 Acutalibacteraceae bacterium
TATTCCTATGCCTAAAATGCTTAGAGTAAACTTGGTTGGTAAGCTCCGACCCTTTGTAGCCGCTAAAGACGTTATTTTAGAGGTTCTTCGTCAACTTTCTGTTAAGGGTGGCGTTGGCTATATAGTTGAGTATGCCGGCGAAGGTGTTAAGACTCTTTCTGTTCCCGAGCGTGCAACCATTACAAATATGGGTGCTGAGCTTGGCGCATCAACCTCAATTTTCCCATCTGATGAAATTACTCGTCAGTTCCTCATCGCTCAAGGCAGAGAGGAAGATTTCACTCCTCTTGAGAGTGACCCTGATGCAGTTTATGATAAAGAAATTACAGTTAATCTTTCTGAGCTTGAGCCTATGGCTGCTATGCCTCACTCTCCCGACAACGTTAAAAAGGTTTCTGAAATCGGTGAGATGAAGGTTGATCAGGTACTTATTGGTAGCTGCACTAACTCTTCTCTTTTAGATATGTTAAAGGTTGCCGAGATTTTTGACGGCAAAACCGTTCACCCCGACGTAAGCGTTGGTATTGCCCCCGGTTCCAAGCAGGTTTTATATATGCTTAGCCAGTGCGGTGCCTTGGCAAAGCTTATTGCTGCCGGAGCAAGAATTTTAGAGTGTGCTTGTGGTCCTTGTATTGGTATGGGTCAGGCTCCCAATTCGGCAGGTATTTCACTCCGTACCTTCAACCGTAACTTTGAGGGTCGTTCAGGTACTGCAGACGCAGGAGTTTTCCTCGTAAGCCCTGAAACCGCAGCCGCCGCTGCTTTAACAGGTGTTCTTACCAATCCCATGACACTTGATGCTGACCTTACCAAAATCACACTTCCTGAAAAATTTGTTGTTAACGATAATTCTATTGATGCTCCTGCTTTGGTGGAGGACGCAAAGAACGTAGAGATTCTTCGTGGTCCCAACATTAAACCTTTCCCCAAAACCGAGCCTCTTAATGAAACTATCGCAGCAAAGGCAATTCTCAAGGTTGGTGACAACATCACAACCGACCATATTATGCCTGCCGGCGCTAAGATTTTGCCTTTCCGTTCTAATATTCCTTATCTTTCAAACTTCTGCTTTACCAGATGTGACGAGCAGTTCCCCGAAAACTGTAAAAAAGAGGGTAAAGGTATTATCATCGGCGGCGAAAACTATGGTCAGGGTTCATCCCGTGAGCATGCTGCACTTGTTCCTCTTTACCTTGGTATCAAGGCTGTTGTTGCTAAGAGCTTTGCAAGAATTCACGTTGCAAACCTTGTAAACGCAGGTATCGTTCCTCTAACCTTTAAAAATGCTGAGGATTATGATAAAATTGAGCAGTTTGACGAGCTTGAGCTCCCCACCATCCGCAAGGATATTGAAACCGGCAGAGAGGTTACACTTGTAAATAAAACCAAAAATGAGAGTTATACTCTTATTTCCGCAGTTTCTGAGCGTTCTTCTGATATTTTACTTTGCGGCGGACTTCTCAGCTATACCAGAGAAAACAATAAATAATTATTGGAGGCGATTTAAATGAGCGACAAAATTCAAATGAAAACTCCTTTGGTGGAGATGGATGGCGACGAAATGACCAGAATCATCTGGAAGATGATTAAGGATATTTTACTTACTCCCTACGTTGATTTAAAAACAGAGTATTATGATTTGGGTCTTGAGTATCGTAACGAAACTAACGACCAAGTTACCTTTGATTCGGCAGAGGCTACCAAAAAATACGGTGTTGCAGTTAAATGTGCAACAATTACTCCTAATGCCGACCGTATGACCGAGTACAATCTTAAAGAGATGTGGAAATCCCCTAACGGCACTATCCGTGCTATTTTGGATGGTACTGTTTTCCGTACTCCTATTATTGTAAAAGGTATTACTCCTTTTATTCCTACCTGGACAAAGCCCATCACCATTGCTCGTCACGCTTATGGTGACGTTTATAAAAACACCGAAATGCAGGTACCCGACGGTGCAAAATGTGAACTTGTTTGCACCACTCCCGACGGCAAAGAAACTCGTCAGTTAATCCACGAGTTTGATGGCTCCGCAGGTATTATTCAGGGTCTTCATAATATTGATAAATCCATTGGTTCCTTTGCAAGAAGTTGTTTTAACTTTGCTCTTGATACCAAGCAGGATATTTGGTTTGCTTCTAAAGATACTATCTCTAAAAAGTATGACCATCGCTTTAAGGATATCTTTAATGAGATTTTCGAGGCAGAGTACAAAGAAAAATTTGAAGCCGCAGGCATTGAATATTTCTATACTCTTATTGATGATGCTGTTGCCCGTGTGGTTCGTTCCGAGGGTGGCTACATCTGGGCTTGTAAAAACTATGATGGCGACGTTATGTCTGATATGGTTGCTACCGCATACGGAAGCCTTGCTATGATGACAAGCGTGCTTGTTTCACCTGAGGGTGTTTATGAGTATGAGGCTGCACACGGTACCGTTCAACGCCATTATTACAAGCATTTAAAGGGTGAAAAAACCTCTACAAACAGCGTTGCAACATTATTCGCTTGGACAGGTGCTCTTCGCAAACGTGGTGAGCTTGATGAAACTCCTGAGCTTTGCAAGTTTGCAGATACTCTTGAAAAAGCAACTATTCGCACTATTGAAGAAGGTGTTATGACCGGTGACTTAGCCGCACTTTCCACCTTGGAAAATAAAAAGACGGTTGACACCGAAACATTTTTAAGGGAAATTGACATTCGCCTTAAAGAGATGCTCTGATTTGTGATTTTTAAAAATAAAAGGGAGAAAAACGTATGACCAACTCACAAGGTATATCTGAACTTGTTATAAATAGATTACCTCGTTATCATAGATTTTTAGGTGAGCTTCTGGCTCAGGGCGTTCAGCGTATCTCGTCTCGTGAACTCTCTGAAAAAATGGGCCTTACCGCAAGTCAAATAAGGCAGGATTTAAACTGTTTTGGTGGTTTTGGTCAACAGGGTTACGGCTATCATATTGAGCAACTTCGCAATGAAATAGGCAATATTTTAGGGCTTAATAAGTCTAATAAAGCTATACTTATAGGTGCGGGTAACCTTGGCCGTGCCATTGCCAGTCATATGAATTTTGAGGGCAAGGGTTTTCGCCTTATAGGTATATTTGATAAAAAAGAGGCTTTAAAAGGTCAAATCATAAAAGGATTGCCCATTCGTCATATTGATGATTTAGATGATTTTTGCCGTGAGAATTTACCCGTTTGTGCCATTCTTTGCATCCCTCAAAATGATGCATTTGAAATTTGCAATACCCTTATTCATTTGGGAGTTAAGGGATTTTGGAATTTTTCTCATTATGACTTAGCAGTAAACCATCCTGAGGTTGAGGTTGAAAACGTTCACCTTGGTGATAGCCTTATGAAACTTTCTTATAAAATCAAAAACGATTAAAAGTATTTTTGCGCCGTCAACAAAATAGGGTATGTTGACGGCGTTTTTTAAAAAGGTAATGTCGAAAAGGAGGAGTATATGTCAAATATTAGTTTTAAAAAATTAAAAACCATTAAATTTATAGCTATACTTCTTTGCTTTGCATTGCTTTTGGCGGTAGTTTCTACGGCTTCGGTAGTGGCAGTTACCTCTAACGATTTTGATAAAAAATTACAGGAGGTTAAAAAACTATATCCGGAGGGTAGCCAAAAGTATGAGTGGGCGGTAAACGGCTCGGTGGTAGGTTGGCAATGCCACGGTTATGCAAGGTGGATATCCTTTTACGTTTGGGGTGTGGATTTTGCGAACGGATCAGGTAAAAATTGGGTTCGTTATGATTCCACCGCTACAACCACCGCAATTGATAAATTAGTGCCGGGTGATGTGCTTAGGTATCGCACTTCGGCTAGTAAAAACTCCAATCACTCTATTTTTGTAACTAAAATTGTAGAGGATATAGTCTATTTTACCGATTGTAATTCTGATGGTGCAAACACCATAAAGTGGGATAGAAGCATAACTAAAGAAAAACTCGCATCATTACTTAAATTACAGCTGGCCGGGCGAGATTACGTGGAATACGGATACATCGCCCATTATACGCCCAACACCCTAACCGCAACAAATTCTGTTAATATATCCTATAACGTAAACGGGGGAACCTTTACGAGTTCAGGGGAAACTGTTACTAAATATACAGTTGTGGAAAGTGATGGAATTAATGTCAGAAGTGGGGCGGGCACCGAATATGGAATTGTAACTGCTCTACCAAAGGGTACGGTTTTCACCGTTACTCAAACCGCAAAAGATAAGGCGGGTAAATACACTTGGGGCAAAACAACCTATAACGGGAAAACGGGTTGGTGCGTTATTTCAATGCATTGGACAACCGCCGAAACCATATCAACCGCTCCCTATTCGGTGGATTCAAGCGGAAATATTATATCTAATGTGAGCGGCTCTAAGTATATTCAAACAATGCTTTACGGAAGTGAATATAAAAACGGATTTACAAAGGCTGAAGATTTTGGCATTTTAAAAAAAGATAACACCTTTGTAGGATGGTCAAAAACTAAAAATGGCAGTATTATTCCAAATTCCTTGGGAGCGATAAAGCCCGAAAGCATTTTCCCCGAGCTTAAAGACGGAAATTTGAATGTAACTCTTTATGCAGTATGGCAAAGTAACGTGGTTTTAAACTCCATAGAGGTGGAAACCCTTCCTGCAAAAACCAAGTATTTGTTAAAGGCTCCTTTTGATTCAAATGGGCTTAAAATAAAACTAAACTACAGCAACAACACCTCAAAAACCATCACCGATGGATTTACTTTAAAGGGGTTTGACTCAGCTACTGCGGGAGAAAAGACCATCACAGTAACCTATTTGGGAAAAACCACAACCTTTAAGGTGTTGGTAGAGGATTTAAAAACAGGAGATTTGAATGGTGATTTAAATATTAACCTTGCCGATATTATTATTCTTGCTCAGTATGCGGCGGGGTGGGAGGTAGATTGCAAGGAGACTGCTTTGGACGTTAATGATGATGGCGTAGTTAACCTTGCGGATCTTACCCACCTTTCCCGATACGTAGCGGGTTGGGATGGCATAGATATAAAGTAATTTTAAATAAGAATAAAAACATAAAATCTGCAATAAAAGTGCGAAAAAACACTTTCGTTGCAGATTTTATGTTTATAAAGAACTTTTAATTTACTTCTATTGTGGTTTTTTAAACGTGTGACGTTTAATCCAATTACAGGATTGCTTTAAAGGTATTTTTTATAATTTGTTTATTTTATCAAGCCAACCTTTATACTGCTCAAGGGAATATTTAGGCGTACCTGCCAGGTAGGTATTAAAGTGGGGTTTACCATTTATATTCC
>JAZSJA010000042.1:0-3535 GCA_045534095.1 Acutalibacteraceae bacterium
TAATAATGATGACTTTATAACTGAGATATTGGAGTCGGCAGTCAAAATGGCAGGATGAAGTTGGGAGTTGCCTTAAAAAGTGAAAAATCGACTGATTTCGGTCTAAATCATAAAAAAATCCGAGATTTTTAAAAAAATTAATGGGTCCTACTTTACCACAAGCAGAGGGATTCATCCTTGGTGTTGGTGCAAAGATGTTTACAATCGCCGGGCCTGTGATTGTGTATGGAGTGAGTGCGAGTGTTATCTATGGTTTAATCTACTGGATTACTACACTTTTTTGACTGTAAGTAAAACAAGCCAATGAGGAATTCGCACTCATTGGCTTGTTTGCGTAAATATTAGTGTCTACCTAATTCTTCATAAAGTTTTTTGTAGATGTAAAATGGCTCTTTCCAATTTTCGTAGTATCTAAGTATTACATCTCGTGAAGGCAGACCCACTTTCGATAACTCATAGCTGTTAGGAATACCGTGACCTTCCTTAACCCACTTTGAAATAATGTCATCAACTTCGCGTTTGCTGTATTTTGCTTTTTTGCTTACAAGAACTTTAATACCATGTTCTTCACAAAATGCAGCAAAAGTTCCGTATCGATGTAAAATGGTAGATTGGGAGTAAACGAATGTCTCGTAGAAAGCACTTTGTGACTCAATAACACGCTCTTTTTTACCAAAATACTGATCGACAGCTTGTGTAATGGCATCTTTGGTTATAAACTCATTTCTTCCCAATACTTCAGTACCAACTGCTGCTTGATAGTTTGCCAATGAACCAAATAAGTTATTAATGACAGACGCAGAGGGAAGATTATTTTCTGCTCTTAAATCTTTTTGAGTAATTTTTCCGTTTTTGTTTGCGAATTGTTTTCCGTATTCAATAGCAATATCTGTTGTCCAGCAGATTGGAGTGGCTAAATTACAAATGACTTTTTTTATGTCTGTGAAATTTTTGCACTCAGGATAATAATTAAGTACACATGGGATAGAGGGTAACTTGTTTGCTTTTTTTAGATCTTTTTGTGTAATATCGCCATTTTGTGCGACAAAAGAGATTAATGCTTCTTTAATAGATTCACGATTCCAACTGTATGATAGATCTTCAATGCCAAATGCTTTTTTTAGATCAGTTAATCCGCCATAGTAAAGAACTACATAGCGGAATGAGGGTAATTTGTTATATTCTCTACCAAAGTCAACTTTATTAATATTGCCTTTCTTCTTAATAAAAGCGGCTATTGTTTGATCGAACAGTTCTTTGGTCATTTCGTCTTCGTTACTATCTTGGGAATTATCGACGGGAGCAGGTTCAGGACCGGCTAAAACACCGCCGTGCAAAAACTGTTTTGCTTTTTCCTCTAAAATAAAATCTTTTAATTCTTTGTCGTTCTTCTTTAGATTGCAGTCCGCGCATAATAGCTGGCAGTTCTCTAAAGTGGATTTTCCACCTTTGGCAAATGGATGAATATGATCAAAATGACAATCCTTTATTGAAGACAGCTGAGTGCCACAGACCTCACAGCAAATTTTGCCGTTGTATTTTTCAAGATTTGCTTTTATTACCTCTAACTTAATGGAGTCAGAAAAATCTCTATTATTCATGTATAAACTCCTTTTTGCATCTTGTCTATTATATAGTAGCACAATCTGCGGAAAGGTGTCAATAAATTGTTTCAATATAGTGAACGCGGTTATAGAAACGTATCTTAATACTTTTAGGTTCGACCGTCTTTTACCTATTTCAAAACAATTTGAGCCAATTCGACAAAAAACACTGCGTCCTAAGTTGACACAAGCAGAAGGGTATATATTAGGGGTTGGAGCAAAGATGTTCACCATTGCGGGCCCGGTGATTGTGTATGGTGTATCTGCATCGGTAGTTTATGGTCTTGTTTATTGGATAACAACATTATTCTAAGGTAAAAGGCTTGACCAATCGGTCAAGCCTTAAATATCTTTTTGAAAAAACCTTTTATTTTGCTGGTTGGTTTGAATTGCGTGGGAGCAGGAAATGGCTTATCCAATACCCACGGCAACTCAAAAGCATTACTTACTGAAATTGTAAAATAATCTCCCGTCTGTTCATTTGGGGATGCAAATCCGTCGGTAATGACAAGGTTGAAAAACAAATCGTCTTGAATATCAATTTCATACTGTCCCATAGTAACAACTTTGCCACATACAGTATAGTCAATGCCAATATATTGAATTGTGTTATCTAATTCAACACTCATACACTCGTCGGGCTTCGTTATATCCACGCCAAAGTCAGCAAGAAAAGATTCGAGTTTGGGGAACTTGCCTTTGATTTGTACATAAAAATTCTCGCAGCATTCGCACTCGCAAAGCGAATGTGTTTTATAATATTCTATTGTTTTCTCAACATCAACGTCAAATATATATTCATCTTTTTGAATCGTGGTCATACTGATACCTCGCTTTCTTTCATTATACCACACCGCCGATTTAATGTAAATGTTTTTGCGAACGAATGGGTCCTGCTTGACCAAAAGCAGAGGGGTATATATTAGGGGTAGGTGCAAAGATGTTTACCATTGCGGGCCCGGTGATCGTGTATGGTGTATCTGCATCGGTAGTTTATGGTCTTGTTTATTGGATAACAACATTATTCTAAGGTAAAAGGCTTGAACAATCGGTCAAGCCTTTTTTGTAGTTAACCTGTTACGAGGATTTTTTCTTTGGGCGTATATTGGGATATGATCCAGTAGGCTGCTGTTTGCATATCGATTTCGTGTCCGCCGTCAAAAATATCAAGGTAAACAGATGCTGTGGGGTGTTTCTCCATAATCGCATTAAAAAGTGTTATACTTTGGGTAACGGGAACGACAGAGTCATATTTTCCATGAAACAATTTCAAATTGGCTTTCGCAATGGTATCCAAATAAGTGATGGGAGACCGTTTGCGCATCTCGTCTTCATTTCCGCAACATGCCAACACATGCGGGGCATATTCCGGATTCTCCGCGACCCATTTTGTTAGATCAGTAATGGGTACAAATGCTCCGATAGCCTTGAAATACTCCGGACACATACCCGCCATCAAAAGCGCCATATGTCCACCACCGCTAAGCCCTAAGAGAAAAATATTATCTGCATCGATTTCGTCGTTGTGTACAAGGTAGTCGATTGCATTCTTGATATCCTGCTTTGCAAGGTCAGAACCGCAAGCTTGGGTGCAAAGGGGATTACTGTCCAAATTCGGCCCGCGGAATTCCGGCAGGAGGAGATTGAAATCATACTTTTCGCAAAAAGGAAGCATATTATTGATTTGGTTAAACCGGTCAAAGCTCCAGGTATGCAGACCTACCAAAAGTGGGCGTTTTTCCTTGGATTCGGATTTATAGAATAAGGAAGGCTGCATTGTGCCGTCCGGTGTGGAGTAGATAAAGATTTCCTTTTGTTCCATCATCTTTTGTAAGACCTCTTTTCGAAGAGTTTTTGTCATTGTAGCATACTGCGATTTAAATGTAAATGTATTAAAAATAATGGTTCTTACTTAACCACAATCAGACCGG
>JAZSJA010000032.1:0-13788 GCA_045534095.1 Acutalibacteraceae bacterium
CTTGCCCCGTTGGCGCTCCTGTTGAGGGCTAATACTTAGCTTCGGCTAGACAAAGCGGCGAATTTCGCCGCTTTTTTATTTTTGCATAAAAACAGACCCCTCCATTGGAGGGGTCTTGATATTTGCATGATCAAGCTCTCTTGCGGTTCTTCTTGCCACGAGTCTTCCACCAGATCCACAGGGGACCTGCAAGGCATACGGAAGAGTAGAAGCCTACCAGCATACCTATCGCAAGAGGAATAGAGAACGACAGCATAGAGGATACGCCCATCAGCACACATACAATAGAAATTGCAAGCATCGCTGTAACTGTAGTTGCTGTTGTGATGATGGATCTTGCCAGCGTCTGATTAATACTGAGATTTACAAGCTCGCTGTCACTCATAGAGCTATTTCTCGCGCGGTTTTCACGCAGACGGTCATAGATGATGATAGTGTTGTTGATGGAGTAGCCCAGAAGTGTGAGGATAACCGCCATGAAGTTGGAATCCAGAGCCATTCCGCCAAACACATATACTGCATAGGTGAAAAGAACGTCATGCAGCAGACAGCAGATAGCAATAACACCCGCTGACCAACCGCCGATCTTCTTGAATCTGAATGCAATATAGATGACCAGCAGTACGAATGCAACAACTACCGCGATAACACAGTTTATCAGGAACAGTGAGCCTGAAGCTGCACTTACATTTGTAGTATCAATGTTCACGATGTTGTTGTCGGGATATGCAGCAGCAAGAGTATCAGAAACGCTCGCAAGCATCTCATCATCCATCTTTTCGTCAGCAGCAAAGGAAATAACGATAGTATCAAGGTCGCCTGTAAAGCTTGTACCTGTTGTAACTGTAGGATTGGGTGTGCCGAGAGCCTTTACAGTATCGGCAATATCGTTTGTATCGACCTCGCCTGTGTAGCTGTATGTTACCATAGTACCGCCCTTGAAGCGGATATCTACCTGAGGAACAAGGATAAAGGAGAATATCAGAGTCAGTGCAATAATGGAAGTTGATACGATAACAAATATCTTTGTCTTCTTAACAAAGTTTATCTTTGTCTTCGCTCCGATATCAATAACGTCAACTGTTTCCTTGCCATTCTCGGCAATCTCAGCAGCATCAGCGCCTCTTGCACCGCCATAAAGCCACGGCTTTCTGAATGCCTTGAATTTAGAGAGGGAAACAGTCATAAGTCTTGTTGCCCAGCACGCCATGATAAAGTTCATGATAACACCGGCAAGCAGTGTAAAGCCAAAGGAGTAGATAGTACCATCAGTGGTAACACCGAACATTGTGCCGAATATTGCCATAAGGATAACAGCTACTATAACTACAGTAAGGTTGGAGTCCAGGATAGCAACAAATCCACGCTGGAAACCATTCTTTATCGCGCCGTCAATTGTTCTGCCCGCTTTCAGCTCTTCGCGGATTCGCTCGGCAGAAATAACGTTCGCGTCAACACCCATACCGATAGAAAGGATGATACCTGCAATACCGGGGATGGTAAGAGTTACACCGGTAATGCCATCAAAGTAACCTGAGGAGCAAGCAAGCATACCTGCAACCTGACCTAAAAGTGCAATTGAAGTTATAACACCGGGTAAACGGAATAATAAAATCATAACGATACAGATTACAACAAATGCAGCAACACCGGCAACAGTCATAACATCAAGAGCTTGTTTACCAAGGGTAGGACTGATTATTTGTAATTTGCTATCATCTGCCTTTAGGGAGAAGGGAATGGAACCTGCGTTAATGATAGAAGCTAACTCGGTTGCAGACTCGGAAGTGAAACCACCGGTAATAATAGCTTCGCCATTAGTAATAGCCTCATTAACTTGAGGATCAGAGATCATATCGTAACTACCGCTATCGTTTGCCATCCAAATAGCAATTTTGCCTTTAGTTGCAGCTAGCTCTTTAGTAGCAGTAGCGAATTTAGAAGCACCTTTATCGGTAAGCTCTAACTGAACTATGTATTCACCGTTTTCGCTGTTAACACCGGGCTCGGCACTTTTAATATCATCTGCACCCTGTAATACAATATTAGAACCATCGGCAGCAGGTTGTTCAGAACCCTTGGTGAAGGTAAGAACTGCGGTACTACCTAATTCATCAACTGCTGATGCGGGGTCAAAGTTTTCATCCTGCCAGGGGAAGCGAACAATTACCTGTTTATTGCTAACGTCGGTACGAACTTCGCTTTCAGTGATACCCTTTGCAAGAAGTCTTTTTTCCATAACTTCTTTAATTGAATCCATATCAGCTTGTGAAATGTCATCAAGGTTGATTTTAGAATTTTGATCCAAGTTGGGTTCGAAAATGGCTTCAACACCGCCACTGATATCAATACCCCAAGTAATGTCCTCGACGCCTTTAGTATAAACTGTTCTTCTGTCGCCGTAGTAGTTGTCAATACCGAAAAAGGCTGTGTAGGCAAATACACAAATAAGTATTGCAACAACGAAGAAGGTCAGCTTTTTAGCGCCTTTTGTTTTGCGTTTCCTTTTCATGGAAAATCCTCCAGTTGTTTATTTGCGGCCATAAGTAAAAACTACTTTAAGCCTAATATACCTATTATATAGTTTATTGAATAAAATGTCAATGATTTTCGGTTAAAATAGTATGAATTTTGAATAAATTTACATTTATTTTGCCATTACCTTTTCAATAACGGCGATTTTTACAGAAATTGCCAAAAGCTCGGCGGCTAAAGCGATTTCTTTATTATCGGGATAGGATGGTGCAATTCTTAAATTACTGTCTAAAGGATCCTTTCCATAGGGGAAGGTAGCGCCTGCACCTGTAAGAACCAATCCCGCCTCTTTACAAAGGGCGTGGGTTCTTTTTGCACATCCCTCGGGCAAATTAAGGCTTATAAAATATCCGCCCTTAGGTTTTGTCCAAGTAGCAATATCCAAACCGCCAAATTCTTTTTCAAAGCGGTCTAAAACAATTTCAAACTTAGGTCTTAAAACCTCTGCGTGCTTCTCCATATGCTTTTTAATATCGTCAAGGGAAGAAAAAGCCTTTATATGGCGAAGCTGATTTAATTTATCGGGACCGATGGTTTGGAAGGTAATTCTGCCTTTAAGTCTTTCAATATCCTCAGGGCCTGCTGCCTGAGCGGCTACACCTGCACCGGGGAAGGTGATTTTGGAGGTTGAGGTAAACTGAATAACTAAATTAGCATTATCGCACCTAACACATTCGTCATAGATGTTTAGAAGTGTGTCGTCATCATCGCTGTAAAGACCGTGGATAGCGTAAGCGTTATCCCAAAACACACGGAAATCAATAGCGGCAGGCTTTAAAGCGGCAATACGACGAACGGTATCATCAGAATAGGTAATGCCTTCAGGATTGGAGTATTTGGGAACACACCACATACCCTTAACGGTTGGATCCTTAACAAGCTCTTCAACAACCTTCATATCGGGGCCAAAGGGGGTGTTAGGTACGGTGATAAGCTCAATGCCAAAATGCTCGCAAATGGCAAAGTGACGGTCGTATCCGGGAGCGGGGCATAAAAATTTTATATTACCCTGCTTGCACCAAGGCTCAGCACCAAAGCCATGAGTCATAGCCTGTGCAATGGTGTCAAACATCATAGTGAGAGAGGAGTTACCACCTACAATAACCTGAGATTTATCAATACCAAAAATTTCAGAAAAAAGTTGCTTTGCTTCGGGTAAACCGTCTAAACCGCCGTAGTTTCTGCAATCAACACCGGTTGCGTTTTTATAGCCAAAATCACCGGCAATAGAATCAAAAACCTCAGAGCTTATATCCAACTGCTCAGGGCCCGGTTTACCTCGCGACATATCAAGAGCCATAGAGCGGCTTTTAAATTCATTATAACGTGCTTTAACCTGATCAAATTCTTTTACAAGTTCGGCAGCAGTTAAAGAGTTGTAGTACATGTATTTGCCTCCACATAATAAAATAATAATTATTAATTATATATTATTATACAGTGTTTTTCAAGTCTTTTATTCAATTTTTTGATTGTATTATTCGAATTTTTGATTTAATAATACATCGTGATTAAATAATTAAATGAATAGAGGGTGGAAAAAGAAAAATCCGCTGATGAAAATCAGCGGATTTCCGATTTTGGTCGGAGTAGCGTTATAGTAATCACGCAAAAAACCGCATAAATACTAGCTTTTTCAAAGCCATAAACAGTACAAAGCCCTGATTATTATTGATTTGGCTTTTAAATTACAATTCAGGTAGGGCGCAAGTTTCGGTAATTTTTCTCCACAGAATATTATATTTCTTATCCATCAAACCTAAAGATTGCCAAAGGATTTTTTCGTATTTTAAAAATCTTGTTTTTGATGTGGTGCCGGCAACTCTATTGGGATTTCTCTTGATATATCCTTTGAGTTCATAATCCGTTTCCATAATAGCAAGAACCTCGTCGATATCCTTATCGGGATGCTTTTTAGAAGTGGTGTCAATATCAAGCAACAAATCTAAATGGTGTCCAACAGTAAGAACTTCCCTGGTAAAATAATCTGCAAACACCTTGCTGGTGGGACCATTTGAAAGACCAATATGATATAATTTGAAGCCAGAATCGGTCAAATTACCTTCGGAGTCAATTACCTGTATATGTTTCAAAAAAGTAACATAGTTTTTTCTAATAGAGTTATAATAATTGTCTCCGACAAAAGTGGTATCTATATCTTTTGAAATAATTGCGACCCATTGGTCTTTCGGTTGCTTTTTACGCATAGCTACTACTTTCTTTTCTAAGAAAGTAAGAGGTTTTCCGGTTTGAAGCGTGCCAATCACATTGCCTGAGATATCCTTTACAGGTGCTGTGCGAAAATCAGTCAAAATGTTTTTCGGGATAATCCTTTCTTTCCAGCACGCATCAAAAGCATCTTCCTCCACGATACCGACCTTTTTTAAGTAATAGTAGTGTAAAAGCAGGTGGAACATTGCAATTGGCAAGTCTTGGTGTTTTGCCCAAAATCGATCAGCTGTTGGCTTATGGGTATGATCTGCATCGGTTGATAAAGCGGCAACATTATGCGCCAAAGTTAAGTTGTTAGGGTTGTTGTTATCATAAACAATAAGACCTACAGGAATTTTGTCCCCAATCTGTGTATTGTACAGCTCCGTAAGGAAATCGCCCATATTAAAACCATCAATAATTTGAGGCGAAATGAGATATGCCAAATCACAACTTTTTAGGTAGGCAATGCTTTGTCCAACTCCGGTCAGCATACCTCTTTTGGTTTCAGTAGCAGGTTTGAACTCAAAAGAAGCCAGTTTTTTGTTCGTCGGATCATAAAAAGCAGCATCGGGAGATGGAAAATCCGCACTTGTGCCAACTCTATAAAAATCTGTACCCCAGTTTCCGTTGTACTGCCACGTGGCAGTTTTAAAATTCTGTAAAATCGCATCAGTTGTTGCCTTTGCAAGAACATGGTGATTTAAAGCCATGGTTTATTCCTCCTCCAACATAGACTTCTTGGCAAGATGTGTTGCAGAGTCGCTACTCCACTCTTTGTTAACAATAGTTCTCAATCTCTCACCAAATGTTTGTGCAACGATACAAGGAAAGGCATTGCCTACCTGTAGACACTGGTTAATAATGGGACCAACAAATTCGAAATCATCTGGAAATGTTTGAATACGAGCAGCTTCTCTAACAGTAAGTGTTCTGTTTAATGTAGGATGAACTGGAAGCGCATTGTGTCCAGGGACGATTGTACAGGAAGGTTTTTTGCGGTCGAGTCGTGCAAACACATGACTAAAATTAGCAACAGGTTTGCCTGTTTTAGTTCCTAACTTCAGGTGTTCGGGTAATGCATCAACATCCATCTTTTCACCTTCAGGAATGTAAGAAAAACGTTCAGCAACAACTTTTGAGTGGCTGGGAGCACGATGATTTTTCAATTTACCCAATGTGCATTCATCAGCAAGATCTGTCAACACTTCTTCAACTGTTCTATAGGGATGCTGCCACGATTCTGGCTTTTCAAAATACTTAGCTTTTGGAAATGGAAATGCTAAGTCCGTTTTTGTGCCAATTAAAATAAAGCGGCGTCGCAACTGGGGTGCGCCATAATCAGCTGCATTAATAACCCTGTGTTCAGTTCTATATCCATGTTCCCTGAAATACTGTTCAATGGTATTAACGTACTCACCATTGTGTGCAGAAAGGATGCCAGGAACATTTTCCATAATAAACCAAGGGGTTTCTGAGCGCACAACAATATTGGCAAATGCATAGACCAAGTTGTTTCTCTGGTCTTTAGTTAAATCGTGTTTCTTGGTATTAACGAATCTTCGATTTCCAAACATCGAAAATCCTTGGCAGGGAGGACCGCCCACAACCAAATCAACTTTGGCTTGTTTTAATTTTTCTGCCACCAGAATTTGATTTTCTTCTACAGAGAGATCAATTTGTAAACACTCATGAGTAAAATTTTTACGATACGCTTCAACAGCATAGTCATTAAATTCTGCACCAAGAACACACTCTAGGCCAGCTTGCTCTAATCCCTGTGTGAATCCACCAGCACCGCAAAACAAATCCCCAAACTTTAAGGTTGCACGTTTGTTTTTACGTTCCTTGCGGAGAGAAATCCCTATATCTGTTTTAGCATAAAAAGAGTTGTCGGGCATAATACCTGGATATGTCTCTCCTTCAATAAAATGACGAACACAGTCTGCAATTTTTGCTGCCATGAGGGGGGGCACAGCATTTCCGACCTGAATACACTGTGATCTACGATCACCACTAAAAATGTACGAATCTGGGAAGGTTTGGATTCGTGCGCCTTCTCGAGGCGTCAAACTACGATTAAGAACGGGATGTACAGGGAGGGCGTTGTTCCCGGGGACGATTGTAGATGATACTTCATCTCGATGCAAACGAGTATACGTGTTTCCAAAGTTTTTGCGTCTAATATCCTCAGGGAGATCTTCGGGTTTAGGAAGTTTTCCACCCTCTGGAATGAGCTGATATCTTCTAACAACAATGTCAGAATGATTAAGTGCAATATGATTAGGAATTTCTTCACCTTTGTCCATAAGGTTGTTAATAGCTTCGCCGACATTTTTAAAAGCTTTGATATTTCCGTAAGAAGTGGAACTGTGTGCCGGGAAAAGGAATTGATCTTCTGAGATTGTTCCGACAATGAAGACACGTTCTCTTTTTTGAGGTACGCCGTAATTTGATGTGTCAATCATCGAATAATGCAGATTGTATCCAATAGTCATAAATGCATTAACTACTTGTTCAAAGTATCTGCCTTCAAACATGGTGAATAAGCCCTTTACATTTTCAAAAATGAAGCACTTAGGGCGAAGCACATCTACAATTTTAACATAGCTTTCAAAAAGCATATTTCGGGGATCGGCAGAGTTTTTATTTCCCATGTTGGAAAATCCCTGACAAGGTGGACCACCGATAATAACATCAATCTTTTTGTTGCCGATATATGATTTAATATCTGATATGGAAAGTTTTCTGATATCTTCCAACAAATACGGTTCATCAGGAAAATTGAGAGAAAAAGTGTCTCTTGCTTGGGGCATTATATCGCTCGCCAAGAGTCCTTCAAAACCTGCTTCTTTAAAACCGATATCCAAACCGCCTGCACCGGTAAAAAGAGAAATATAATAATGTTTCTTATCGCTCATCACTTTTTACCCCCATAAATTCGGCGCTGATGTTAAAAACTATACCGTTATTTTTACAGTAATCATTAAGTAATTTCATTGTTTTATATGTAGGTTTTGTTTTGCCAGATTCCCATCTGTTTACTGTGGCAAATGATACACCGAGTTCTTTCGCAAAAGCTTCTTGGCTTAAAAAGTTTTTTTGTCTAATTTGCTTTATGGTTTCGGGAAAGGTCATAACGATTCTCCTTCATAGCAGAGTTATGACATTATTATAACATCAATTTTAGCGTTATTCAAGTAATTGTGCAATAAAACGATAAATTTATTATACAATCGTTTTGGAGGAATGACTATGATAAAGGTGTGTTGCTTTTATATTTTGTAATTTTAAATTATATTAAAATCAGTAAAAATTTGACTGGAAAATGTGAAAAAACATTTATAAAAAGAAAAATCCAAACCCGACAAATAGTCGAATTTGGAATTTTTGGTCGAGGTGACAGGTCTCGAACCTGCGGCCTGATGGTCCCAAACCACCCGCGCTACCAACTGCGCCACACCTCGTAACATTTTTAACAACAAATGATATTATACTAAATATACCAATCTTTGTCAAGTAGTTAAATGGTTAAATTTTAAAAATATTTATAAGCAACCAAAAGTTGCGACATTTTTGGCATTTGCAAACAAAAATATATAGAATTTTATATTTCTTTTTGCTATAATAAAATCATAAAAAGCAAAGGAGAGTTTTATGGATTTAAAAATTGCCAATAGATTGTTTGAATACCGCAAAAATGCCGGATTATCCCAAGATCAATTAGCGGACAAAATAGGCGTTTCTCGTCAAGCGGTATCAAAGTGGGAGAGGGGAGAAGCATCCCCTGATACCGAAAATCTTATAGCTTTATCAGAAGTTTATGGAGTTACTCTTGATGAACTTGTAAAGGGTAAAAGTCAAAAAACGAATGATAATAATTCCCAAAATCATCAAATTGATATAGAAGAAACAGATATTTCTTTTGAACATGGTGTTTTAAAAGTTAAAAGCGGTAATAAAGAAGAACGTGTTAATTTTGGTTGGAAAGGTGCCGTTCATATTAACCTTCCCGGCAATAGTGTTCATATTGATAAAAATGGTGTTTCGGTTGAAGACCATGGGCATATTTTTCACAAAAATAAAAAGAATAAAACCAAGAAACCAAAAAACTTTTTCAACGATTTTCCATTTCCTGTTTTAACGGTTATTCTTTATTTGATTTTTGGATTTTTTAATCTTTGTGGTGGTTGGGCATATGGTTGGCTTGTGTTTTTAACTATTCCCCTTTATTATACCTTAATAAATGCTATTTGCGAGGGTAATGCTTCAAGCTTCGCTTATCCCGTTTTAGTTCTTTTGGTTTATTTGGCGGTTGGTTTTTTTAGGGGAATATGGCACCCTACGTGGATTTCTTTTTTCACAATTCCGTTTTATTATTTCATCTGTGAGTTTGTAAAAAAACTTACTCCAAAACATTTTAAATAATTAGTTTTTAAAAATGCTACTGAGTCAAAATAGTAGCATTTTTTGTTTTTTTATGTTATAATTTAAAAGAGGTGATATTTTTTGACCGATTTATGGACTTATTTAAAAACCGTTACCAAGCCCATTGTGTTATATGGGATTGGCAACGGTGCAGATAAAGTTGTTAATAGATTAAATGCCGATGGCCTTAAAATATCGGGCGTTTTTTCTTCATCGGGATTTAAAAAGAATAAATCCTACAAAGGGCATATTATAAAGGATTATATCTCTTTAAAAAACGAGTTGGGAGATATGATAATACTTGTTTGTTTTGGTAGTCATCTGCCTGAGGTTATGGAAAAGGTGAAAGAATTAGCCGAAGAAAATGAACTCTATATTGCCGACGTACCCGTAGCCGGTGAAGAAATTTTTGATATTCAGTTTGCTGAAAAACACAAGACAGACCTTGAAAAAGTTTATAACAGGTTTTGTGATGAAAAATCTAAAAAGGTTTTTGAAAACATAGTAAAATTCAAGCTTACGGGTAAGCTTGAATATCTTTTAAATGCTGAGTCTCCTAAAAGCGAGGCTTTTGATATTTTATGTTTAGATAATAACGAAGTCTTTTTAGACTTAGGTGCATATAACGGTGATACCGTAGCCGAATTTATTGATAATACTGCCGATTATAATTCTATTATTGCAGTTGAGCCCGATAAAAGAAATTTTAGAAAGCTACTTGAAAACACAGGAGATTTAAAAAATATTGTATGCATAAATTCTGCCGTTTCTGATAAAAAAGGCGTGCAGTTGATGGCGGCAAACCACGGCAGGGGTAATAATACCGACGTAAATATGATAGAAATCCCAACAATAAGTATTGATGATATTTGTAAAAATTCATTTCCGACCTTTATTAAAATGGATATTGAGGGTAATGAGATTAAGGCTATTGAGGGTGGCAAAGAGATTATTTTAAAAGCAAAACCCAAAATGTATATAGCCTGTTATCACACGCCCTTTGACCTTTTTGAAATACCACTTAAAATTCTTGAGGTTGCTCCTGAATATAAACTTTATATGCGACATCATCCTTGTTTTCCCGCATGGGATAATAACTACATTTTTGTTCTTTAAACTATTTTTCTTTTATCTGCATTACCGACACCAATTATTCCGCCAATTGCACCTGAGGTGGCAAAAATTAAAAGTCTTACAAGGGTGGATGTGCCGGGTGCAGATTTAAATGCCGCCATCCCAATTAGTGTAAAAAGCAAAAAAAGCAAAACTCCACACGCAGCACCAATTATCAGTCCGTTTTTCGCAAGCTTTTTTGCTGCGGTAAAGCCCGCAAAAAAAGCTCCCGTAGAAATGGCAATAGAGGAAACTACGTTTGCTGATGAAAGTGGAAGAATATCAAAGGACATTAAAAGTGCAAAAAACACAAATAAAAAAGCAATTACAGCTATTCCGATAATCAGACCAAATACCGTAGGTTTTATGGTCGTGTTTAGCGGGGAAGAGTTTCCGTTTAATCTTGATTTCATAAAAAAATCCTCCAAAGAAATATTACTGTTAAATAATATTTCCTTGGAGGGTAATTTATTACTGATTTGTTTATTTATCGTCGGTATCGTCGTGAACGGTGAAGTTGGTTTGAACGGCGGTACGAATGATCTTTTGCTTGCTTCTGTCAACAACAGATTCAATAACAATAGAATCGTCCTTTACAGAAATAACGCGACCAAAGAAGCCACCGATGGTCATAATCTCGTCACCGGGTTGAATGTTGTTACGCATTTTAGCTTCTTCTTTTTGTTTTTTCCTTTGAGGTCTAATCATAAAGAACCAAAGAATAACAAACATTAAAACCATCATAATAATGGGCATAAATGCACCTGCGGCACCTGCACCGCCTGCATTTGTAGCACCGTCTTTAGCGGCGTTAGCAGCCTCACCGGCATTTTTTGCCAAAGTAATAAAATCCATTTAAAAATCCTCCTCAAGATTTTAAAATTATCATACCAATACATTATAACTTGTGTTAATGAATTTTGCAAGTATTATTTTATATTCTTCTGCCATATTTTACAGTTTTTTCCTTTTTAAAGGCCTCAAATCGATTTTCCTCAAGGGCTAAACGTATATCCTCCATAAGTTTGTTATAGAAATGGAGGTTATGAATAACTGAGAGTCTATGGTATAAAAGTTCGCCGCTTTTAAGTAGATGGCGGAGATAGGCTCTTGAGTGGTTGCGACAGGTGGGGCAGTCGCAAGCTGAATCTATGGGGTCTAAATCTGCTTTATATTTTTCGTTGTTAAGATTTATGATACCTTCGCTTGTAAAAAGATGACCGTGACGTGCATTGCGGCTTGGCATAACGCAATCAAAAAGGTCAACACCGCGAGAAACGGCTTCAATAATATTAACCGGGGTGCCAACACCCATTAAATAACGGATTTTGTTTTTAGGCATAAAGGGTTCAACCGAATCAATTATGCGGTACATATCTTCAGTAGGTTCTCCAACTGCAAGACCTCCAATGGCATAACCGTCCATATCAAGCTCGGCTATGGATTTCATATGCTCGATTCTTAAATCGTCATATGTGCAGCCTTGGTTTATACCGAATAATAACTGATTTTTATTTATGGTATCGTCTAGTGAGTTTAGGCGAGCCATTTCTTTTTTGCAACGCTCAAGCCAACGGGTGGTACGTTTGCAGGATTCCTTAGCGTAGTTATATTCAGCAGGATTCTCAACACATTCATCAAATGCCATTGCTATTGTTGAAGCGAGGTTTGACTGAATTTGCATACTTTCTTCAGGACCCATAAAAATGCGTTTGCCGTCTATGTGGGATTGAAAGGTAACGCCTTCTTCGGTTATATTGCGGAGGGAAGAAAGGGAGAACACCTGAAATCCGCCACTATCGGTAAGAATGGGGCCTTGCCAATTTGTAAACTTGTGAAGACCGCCCAAATCGTGAATGAGTCTGTCACCGGGGCGAAGGTGTAAATGATATGTGTTTGAGAGCATTACCTGGCAACGAACCTCGTTTTTAAGATCAATTGCAGAAACACCACCCTTAATAGCCGCTGCAGTAGCAACGTTCATAAAGGCGGGGGTTTTAACTGTTCCGTGAACGGTATGAAATTCGCCAAGTCTTGCCTTGTTTTCGGTTTTAATAAGCTTGTACATAAATAACTCCTTGAAATTTCTCTAATTAATATACCACATACTAAAGAAATTTACAAGGAGTTAATCATTTAAATTATACTTATTTTAAAAAAGTAAAATAACAACGGTATCGTTATCATTGAAAGGGTAGTGGAAATAAGGGTGAGAGCGGCTCCCGTTTCGCAGTCCTCATCAACAAGCTTTGGAAAAACAACGGTGTTGAGTCCACAGGGCATTGAGTAAACAATAAGTGCGGGTATAATAACGTTCTCTAAATTTAAAAGTTTAAATATTAAAACACCTGCAACGGGAATTATAACAAGTCGCAAAAGGGTTATCAGGTAATTCATATTGAATTTAATCAGTTTAGAGAACTTATATTCAGAAAGAGTCATTCCTAAAATCAGCATGGTGGAGGGACCTAACGGAGCAGAGGCAGTTTCAAGAAAATCTGTAGCAAAGGATGGCAAGGTTAAGCCTGAAAGACCAATGACAGAGCCTAATGCTATAGCCAAAAGCGGTGGATTTAAAAGCTTTTTAAATGTAAGCTTTGTTTTGGTAAGGGAACAATATCCAACGCTGTAAAGATATACGTTGATTGGCAGAGCAAAAAGCAAAACGTTGGTAAGCATAGCCTCACCAAAAATTGCTTTGGTTAGGGGTACACCCATATAACCGCTGTTGGGGACAACCATAGAGTAGGTGTAAACCGAGCGGCGGTATTTATCCTTAGTGAGCAGTTTGGAAAGAAAAAAAGCCAAAATACATATTATTACAACTGCAATGGCGGAGGATAAAATAATATCATACTTTTCTTTTATGTATTTAGTGGTAAAGTTGGCCGAAAAGGATTTGAAGCTTGTAGCGGGCATAAATACCCAAACCACTAATGTGGATAAAAATTTAGTATGTGATGAGTTTATTTTTTTAGTCTTGCACAGAGTAAAGCCAATGATTGCAAATATAAAAAGAATGGCTACCTGCTTAAAAATGGTTAGCATTTTTTGTCACCTCTTTAAGTATTATACTGAAATAAAAATCAATGTCAAGAGTTGGAATTTTTTAATAGGATATAAATTATAAACGCCTGTCCCTACCGCATCATTATAATTCTCATCTTCAAATAAAAACATTTTTTATTGTAAAAATCACTATAAAAATGCCGCTCCCTGAAGGAACGGCATTTTTTGAATATTAAACTTTAGGGTTGCATTGCAACACCGATAGAAGGAACCATTAAAACGCCTTCGTTACATACAAATGTAAGAGTAATGTCCTGAGGAGTGTCATACACAACGTCATAATATGGCCAAACGTGATTTGCAGAACTCTTTGTGGATTCATTATCTACAACTGTTTCACCATTTATAATAATGCTACCATTACCGTATTCGGTTTTACTTTGATAGAGGAAAAGTGTTAATGCGGTAACGTTTTTAAGTTCAAAGGTGACG
>JAZSJA010000101.1:0-11756 GCA_045534095.1 Acutalibacteraceae bacterium
TGCTACCGGTTCAAACGGTTCTATTACCATTAGCAATGCTGGCATTAAAAGCCGTTCTGTCTTTACAAAAGTTACAGGCTTTGTTCCAGGTAGGGCGTATAGTCTAAATCTTACTACCACTTCAGGTGTTGAAAATGTTACAGTTGCGGTAGATGATAGTGCATATTTTAATAATCAGATATTATATGCCGACACAAATAAATTTAAGCGTTTTATTGCCAACGGCACTAATTACAGTATAAAATTTATAGCAGAAAACACATTTGTGTATCTTGCTATTAAATTGAATAGCAGCACATCCTCAATAACTGTTAACAATTTTGCAGTAAAAACATTTAATGCAGCTGAAACTGCGGGCTATGCATTGACTACAACAACTTGGGGAGCATCTCAGGGTAGTGCAACTATTAATCATAGGGCCGGAAATGTTGCAATGAGCGGAATTAATTATCAATGCGCATACGTACCGGTTACTTTAGCTCCATATACCAAATATACTTTTAGTTTTACACATACCGCAGCCGCGTTAGAACATTTCTTAGTTGTTCCCAGTGATAATTCAAACGCAACAAATGGTGCTTATCCTGTAGAATTTCATGCCACACTTTTAAGCAGCACCGACACAACTAAATCATATCAATTTACTACAAGCGCTGAAACTGACTATCATTTTAAATTAAAGGTTGGTAATACTGCTTCATACACTATTAGTGATTTAGTATTAGCAAAAGGTGCAACTTTAACTGAAGAACAGATTGTAGGTAATGCTCTTGCGAATGATGGAACTTGGACGGTAACTGCAAACGCCGGTGGCACAGTAACACAATCCAAAGGCACAGTTAAAATAACCGGAGCACAGTATCAACAGATATCCGTTCCTTTAACCGGTTTGAAAGCTAATACTACCTATACAATAAGTTTTAACCATAACGCAAATGGCGATAAGTGGTATCATTTTGCAAACACGGTGTATATTATTCCTAACGAAACCGAGTATAATGCGAATATTTTGAGCAAAGAGGGAACCATTAAATATACTTATGAGGATTGCAATACAGATACTTCTACTACTATAAGATTTACTACCGATAATGCTAATTCTACATATTTACTGGTGTTGGATAATCGTGATCTTACTGGCATGACCATTATTTTAAGTGATTTTGCTTTTGCAGCTAAAACAGCTTATGAGTTTAAGGGTACTGCTATTCGTGCCGCTTCTGCAGATGTTCCTCAAGGTATGCGTTTTAAAAATACAATTTCTAAGGAATTATTAGCAAATGGATATAACGGTAAAGAAATAGTAGAATATGGCACTCTTGCCGCTTTTGAGAAAAATATCACAACTGACTTTACTTATGAAAATGTTGACGGTAAAAACATTAAAAAAGGTGTGGCCTTTGATGTTGCCACCAATACAAACGTTGTTTTTGAAGAAGATGATGCTAATATCACATATACCGCTGTACTTATAGGCATTGAGAAAGAAAAGTACAATTTAAATTGTAAGGTACGTTCTTATATGGTACTGTCTGACGGCAGTGTGATTTATGGCGATATTCAAACGTATAGTGTTTATTCTATGTTTAAAGCAATTTTAAATGGCAACAATGCTGATGATAAAGCAGTTGTTAACGCTATTTTTGAAGATGCTGAAATTTTAGCAGGTTATGAAGCCTGGATTTCTGAAAACGCTAACTAGTTTTTTCATAAATCTCCCCTGAAAGGTTTACGGGGACGCGGTTATTACGCGTCTCCGTAATTCCTAATTTTCAAAAACTGGGAAAGCAATTCATAAATCATAAATCTTTTTTGTTATGGTTTATGAATGACTTTTGTAGGTTAAATAACGTTTATAATTTTTAATGTAATTGCATACTGTAGGAGGTAAAATGATGAAAAGAAAGATTTCAATTTTATTAATCTTGGTATTATTTATAAGTTTAATGAGTACGCCATTATTACAAACTATGGCAGAAGGTGTAACATCTGCCAGTTTTACCGACGGCACAATATGGAAAATATCTGATGGTGCAACTGTTGAAGGTGCGTCTTGGGGAAGTGTTACCGGTTCTAAAGGTTCTGTTACTGTTAGTCACCCTAACCTACCATATCGTTCTGTTTTTGCAAAAATTACAGGATTTGAAGCTGGAGCACAGTATAAGTTGAGTTTTAAAATTCCAACAACAGGAATCGAACATGCCACAATTGTTTTGGATGATACTGCGAATTTTAAAAATCAAATATTATATGGTAACAACGGACAAATACGTATAAATAGCGGTAATTGCAGTACTTTTAGTAGCGGAACTGCCACTACAACCTTTACCGCAACAAATGATTTTATCTATCTTGCAGTTAAAGCTGGAGGTGGAGTTACCTCAATCACTCTTAATAATTTCAGCATTGAAAAAGAAAATAGCGGCAATGATGATAATGAATCTTCTACTGACGGAGCGGTTTGGAAATTATCAAACGGTGCCACAATGGACGGTTTATCAGGTGCATCTTTTACAGGCTCAAACGGAACTGTTATTATAAGTCATTCGAATATGGCATATCGTTCTGCTTTTGCTAAAATCGAAGGATTAACATCAGGCGCAACCTATGATTTAAGTTTGAAAATTCCAACAACGGGAATTGAGCACGTGACAATAGTTTTAGATGATACTGCATATTTTAAAAATCATATATTATATGGCGAAAACGGACAAACTCGTATAAATAGTGCAAATTGCAGTACCTTTACCAGTGGAAAGGCAACTAAAACCTTTACTGCAACAAACGATTTTATTTATATTGCGGTTAAATTTGGCGCGGGGGTTACCTCTGCAACATTTAATGATTTTAGTATTGAAAAAAAGAATGATGTCAGTGTAGGCAATGATGCAGGTAATGCAATTGCCGACGGCACTTGGAAAGCTTTCAATCCGCATCAAACCCCTGATGTTACAGTTGATAAACAAAAACATACCGTTTCAACAACTAATACCTATCGTAGCATATTTACAAAATTCACTGCCGAGGCAAATTCTCGCTATTCTTTATCATTTACATATTCTTTTACAGGAACGTATAGCAATGGTATTACAAATGCTCAGGTTTTAACTTCAAACGGAAGTGAGCCTGTTTATATTCCGGCAAGTGGTGCCTTGGATGTAGACAAAAACAATATTTGCAGTAGTTATCAAAATAACGTTAGCACAAAAACCGTAACTATTGATTTTGTAACAAGTGAGAAGACGGAGTATTATTTGTCTGTGCAGACAGGCGGATTCACCACCTTAACTTTAAGTGAATTCGCTCTTGAAAAAGTTGCAACTTTAAGTGCGAAAGAGGCAGGCGGTTGTCAGGTTGTACTTGGCAGATGGACAGCAAAATCTTCTAACATTGCTATTGCATCAAAAGATGTTGCAACAAGAACAATAAAAGCAAGTAACACTAATTATCATTGGGTTATTGGAAAAATCGGTGGTCTTAGCATAGGTGAAACATATATTCTGACCTTTAAGGATGATTTATCTGCCTCTGATACTATTTTTGCACTTCCTGCAGATGAAGATGCCACAAGTGCCGCTGATTATGTAATTGATGCAAACGGTCAGTATCAAGGAAGATACTATAAAAACAAAAATACTTTTTCTACCGTTATAAAAAACAGTTCTACTAAAGAAATTACCATTGTTTTTACTGCCACAATGGAAAATTATCATATTTTTATTCATCACACTACTGCAACATCTGCGGTTTACAGTAATTTTACTTTTGAAAAACTAAGCGGGTTGGAAGCACAAAAAACAACTGTTTCCAATTCGCCAAAAGGTCTAAAATTTGCCTTTAAAATTTCTAAAGAATTACAAGAGAAATTTGCAGGCTTAAACGTTAAGGAATACGGAACTATTTCAGCTGTTTATGATAAATTATCCGGTGAACAGTTAGTTTATAATAATTATGAGGCAGTAGGATTGGCGAAGATCACAAAGCAAATAGCTTATAGTGAAGTAGAAAATGTAAATAATATTTCCACTGAAGAAGCGAATGGAGACAAAATATTCACAACCATAATTACGGGAATTCCGTCGGGTAACGACGATTTAGAGTTTGCGGTTCGTCCATATATTGTTTTAGACAATAATACTATAGTTTATTCAGGTACAATGATTAGCAGTTTAGATACTGCCAAGTAGAAGGAGAGAGAAAAATGAAACAAAAAATACATTTAAAATCATTTATAGCTCTGCTTCTTTGCGTTGTTATCTTATTTTGCGGCACAATGTCTGTTCTTGCTTTAGTTGATAATACAGTTGACTATAGCGAATTTACCAAAACAGAAAATTTGTTTAAAAACGGAAATTTTGCTGAACTTAAAAACAATAAACCTTTAGGGTGGACAATATTTAATGAAAGCAAGTCAGGAAACTATGATATTTCCACCAACCAAAAAACTCCTGAAGGTGATAGAGCTCTTACTTTAACTTCAAATAACGATTATTCCACAAATGTACATGGAGGAAGATATATTGTGTGGAATGATAGTGCTTTTATTGTTGAGCAAAATACAACCTATACCATTTCATTTTACATAAAAAGCACTATCAAGGGTTTGACTTTTTACCTTTACGAGCCTCAGTTTGAGGATAAAAATGGCATTCGCACCTCAAATCAACCGCAAGAAGGTATAAATACTTACACTTATGATTATGATAACGGACAAACTAGAGTTATTCGTACAGATATTCAACACGCTAAAACTCTTTCTAATGGTTATACTCTTCCCGGAAATAACTCTATTGTGCGTATTAGTGATGTAATAAGTCCTGATTATCCCAAACAAGAAAAGGTCGGAGAATGGGTTAAATATACTCATACCTTCACAACGGGAAGTTTGCCCGAGCATGAGGGTATAGTTAGATACGGTATTCAAATTCCCGGCTCTGAAAAGGGCAAAAGCGTATCCTTTGGTAGTTTTGTTGCAACAGCTATAAAAAAGACGGTCGCCAACACTTATGCTCCTAAAGTTAATAATGGTAGTTATGGTTGGGTAGACCCGGTTGAAGTTACTGATGGAGAAAATGTAATAATGGTTGCATCAGTAGCAGAGGGACGTGAATTTTTAGGTTGGTATAAAAACGGAAACTATGTTAGTAACAATCCAACCTTAAGTTTTATTTGGGATGATAATATTGTTGACCCAGGGTATGAGGCAAGGTTTGATAAAGGTAGCAACTCTAATTTGATAAAGTCAGAAGGTTTTGAGTCCTATTCTGATAATCAATCGTTAAAAACCCGTTATGGCAGAAATCAAAATAATTGGCAGCTGGCAGCACAAAATGGTGTTACTTTTGAGTTCGTTCGGGCATCATCCATTCGTGCCCACGGTGGAAAAATGTCTGCAAGAGTTAATGCAGGTGGTTCGTACGTAGGCTATAATATCACCGGACTTGTACCCAATACAGAGTATGCTTTTTCTGCCTATGCTTGGATTCCTGCAACATCTTTTGCTAAAAGTTTTTCTCTTGAAGATGTATTGGTTTTACCTAAAGGTAAAGCTTTGTTTGAAAACAAAGAATTTGCAGTATCTGAGGATGATATGTTGGCTAGAGAACAAAACGTTTTAAAAGGAAACGACGATTGGCAACGTTTTGCTGTTAAGTTCAAAACAGATTCCTCAGGGGATGTTACCGTTTGGATGAAATCCTCTAAATATTGTTATATGTATCTTGATGATATGGCTGTTTTTAGTCCTGTAACAGTTTCGGCAAACGCTTTACAGGGTGGCACTGCTACGGTTAATCCCACAGGAACAGTAGTAAAAGGTAGTGCGGTTTCTTTTGTTGCTGAGCCAAACATAGGTAACGTGTTTGTCGCTTGGAAGGAAAACGGCAATATTGTTTCTACGGATAAAGAGTATAAAATAACAGCCGAAAATGATATCAATTTAACAGCAGAATTCGATGGTTTTAATAGTTCTACCGACGATCTTTTTGTAGCAAGAGGCTGGGATGGCACCTTTGAAAAAGATACTATTCCAGGTTGGTATGCTTCCCATAAAAATCCATCAGAGGCAGCAATTGTTAATCATTGTACCTATTCAAGATCCACCAAACACGCACATAGCGGTAAATATTCATTGCGTGTATGTTCTTATCATAGGGCAACCATTTTGCCACTTACAGACCTCAAGCAAAATACTGATTATAGATTATCGTTTTATTACTACTATGAAGATTTTGCAGAACAGGTTTTAGGTGCTACTGGCGTTTTGCAAAATGCTATTATAGATAAATATAACGTTGATATTACAACTGCGGAGACCATATATGATAAAATTACAACTAACCTCACCATGCCCAACACAGGTTGGTATAAAGTGGATTTTTATTTTAATACTGGTGATCAAACAGCTGTTAATTATTTAATGTATTATGGTTCCAGCGATACTTCTAATGGTTGTGTGTATTTTGATGATATGACTCTTAGCGAGTATTATCCAAATGAGAATATCAAAAATTCACAGTTTAATAATATCGCAGATATTAACAATACAAAGGTTTTTGAAGATTGGTGTACAAATGGCGCTCCCGCATTGTCTTCTTCAAACAATTCTCTTGCATTGGATAAAAACGAAATAGCGTATCAAATTTTCAAAACGGATTTAGATGCACTTTATACCGTTACTTTTAAAGCTAAGGGCAAAGTGCGTGGAGCGGCTGTTGATTTAACTCGTTCTTCTACAAATATTATTGATTTGCTTTCATCTGTTTCTTATGTAGATACCGCTTCCAACTCACTTAAAGAGTATTCTTTTAAATTCTATTCAGGTAGTCAAAAAGCTGTAAAGGTTATGTTTGAAGGACTTTTGGATGGTTGTGAAATAGATGATATTACTATACAAAAATCCGAACTTTCAGATGGTGGAATAGTAGAAAAAATCGACTTTGAAAGTGACAGATTTAAATTTGCCAGTGATACAGTTAGCAATTTCTCTGTTTACAAAAAGAAAAACAATTCTGATTCAAACGTACTTTCCGGGGAACATTCGCTTATGCTTACACCCGGTGGCGATGATGAAATGAATCGTTTTAGTGAAGCTTTTATGGGCTTCAGACTGGTTGTTGGCGTTTCGTATACTGTAGAGTTTAATTATAAATCTGATACTGCCGGAACAATTTATCTTTCACCCGATATTGAGGAACGCTTTGCAGTAGAACAGAACTTTAATAAGACGCTTTCTAATAAATGGCAAAAAGCTAAGTTCAGCTTTACTGCTACTAATGATTTTGTAATTAAAGCTATTATAGCGTCAATTGCAAAATCGGCTAAAGGCAAGGTCTATTTTGATGATATTGTAATTAAGGCTTGTCTCCCATTTATTGATGGTTATAATCTGGAAAAAACTTATTGTGACAATTTGTATAATCTTGTTGACCATCAAAGCTTTGAAGGTTTTTGCGAAGATAGCAGTTGGGGTAAACTTAACAAAGGATTTTCTGTGACCAAAGATAATAACGCTGCAACCGAAACACATATTATGAGAGTTGAAGCGGGTGCAAAACAAACTTTTGTTTATGATGGGTCTCCGGGAAAAATTTATGAACTTGGTGTAAGTCTTCGTGGTAATTCAAAGACTAAAGGCAAGGTTTATATTACAATAGATTCCGGTGGAAAATACTTTTATAACGACACTTCAAATGTCGCCAGATCAATTATCATCTCTTCAAATAACGGCAAATGGAAACGTGACGCTTTTAGTTTTCCGGCTGCCACATCAGGCAAGATTTATGTAACCATAGAGTGCACAGCAGGCGTAATGGATATAGATAATTTTATGTTATTTGAATCTAAATTTGCAACACTTACAGATAATAATACATACAGAATGCCCACTCCTTATGATTATGATAATCCAAACTATGTGAACACAGATTCTGATGATTTTAATGATTCTGATTCTTCTAATTCCGATTCCTCTGATTTCTTGGGTAAATTAGGAGATATGTTTGACTTAACAAAAACAATGAGCTTGGCTTTTGTTTCATTTGGTATTGTTATTTACTCTTTAATATTCAAAAAAAGAAGGGGGAGGTATTATGAAAAGTAGAAATGATTTATCGCAAAAAATCAAAATTTTCCTAAAAACAGTATGCTTGGTTCTTTGTTTAGTGATAGCTGTTTCGTCTTTTTCGGCCTGTAGTAAAACAATCACAACTGCAGAAAAAACTTCCTCTGGGAACTCTATATCAGACGAAGGCTCTTCTGAAGAAAACAACGATGAGGAAAATTCATCCGAAGAATTTGAAGATGAAGAAAATTATGATGAAATAATTGATGATTATTATGATGAAGATTTGGAAATCGATGATTACTATGATGAAGATTACTACGAGGAAGATTACTATTACGATGATGAGCCTGAAATAGTAAATTTAAAGGTTTACAACTCTCGCACCCCCATAAATGATAACTATATGGGTATGAATGCAACTGTATGGCATACCTTTGGTTTTATGGATGATGGTAGAAAATACACAGATGAAATGTTGGAAATCGAGCTTAACCGTTTGGACGAAATGGGCTTTATGAATATGCGTACAAACTTTTATCCTTCATGGCTTTGGAATGGTGGAGAATTCGATTTTAATGCACCCAGAATGAAGGAGTTTTTGGAATATTGTACAGCTCTTCAAAAGCGTGGAAAAAGCGTTATGTATAACCAAATGTGGTATATGTCAATGCTTACAAATGTTTCCACAGCTCGTTCAGATGGTTATTTAAACGGTTTTGGTGAAGATAAATATGGCGAACAAGCATCTTTTTCTGATTGCATAGCAACTGAATTTAAATTAACCGGTAGCGAATCACCTAAAGAAGCAGGTATGGGCGATAGAAGACCGGGTATTAATGTAAAGTTTTATGAAGATAATGTAACTGATTATTTTAATAGACTTGCAGTTTCTTCACTCAGATATGGCGTTTTCATTTCAAATGTTCTAAAAACGGCTAAAGCGCACGGTGTAAATAATATTGATTATATTTTGTATTTCACCGAGCCTTCGTATTATCATTATACTCCGGGCGATAATAAAGGCCCTCATGAACAGGAATACATATTTATTTGTCGTACAATACGTAACGTGCTTGATAAAACAGGTGTGGCAAAAGGCGTTAAACACGTCGGTCCAAATCAAGGACACATTACCGCCGGCGATGGTTTGCTTAAATATATTGTTGAAAAAGATCCCGATTTATTTGATATTTTAACGTCACATTTTTATCCTATGACTAATGATGCTACGGCTGATGTGTATTATGATTACAGTTATGAGGCTATTGGTAATTATCGTGCTACTATGGAAAAAGCGGGATTATGGGGTAAAAAAGAGTTTTGGCAAGATGAAATGGCGGCAAAACAAAACAACGTAACCCCTAAACGCCAAAAACAGGTTGAAGTTTTAGGACCTCAAACTATAATATCAGCAATTTGTTCTCAGCAAATGGGAGTGGACAATATTCTTTTTTGGCAGGCCTTTGACCAAGCCTTTATAAATTATAGAGAAAACGCTTCAGAGTTTACGGATGGCATTCATATTACAGGAGTTTGTCCATCACTTTTTGTTTCGTCAACACCCTATAAAATGTATTACTCTGTTGGTTTATTTACGCGTTATAATAACTCAAAAGGCGGTAAAGCAATTGCTACCTCAACAGGAGTATCTCAAGAGTATACAGGTGTTTATATTGGGGCTACCGAATTACCTGATGGCAACGTAACTATAACTGTTGTAAGTCTTAATATCGATTCAACCGAAATAACAATTGAGTTTGATAAACCAATTGGTAAAGATCTACACCGTCATGTTGAGGATACTTTACATCGTGTGCCTAAAACATTCGATCCAATTTCATATGCTGATTGTTCCTTTAAGGATGTTCAAACTACCCTTAAGGATACTATTGATCCCTTTGCAGTACATATTTACACAACCTGCAAATATTAAGTTTTAGGGTTGTCTTTTTTTAAGGCAGCCCTAAATGCCATTTTTAACGGAGATTTTTATAATGCAAATACTAACCATAAAAAACAAAAAAACTGTGCAAGAAAACTTCTTAGGTAATGGTGCTATATATCACGGATTCGCTTCAATGCCTGATTCTTTGGGAAGAAATTACAGCGATGAGCTGTGTGATATCGAAGCCGACCGCGTAGCGAATATGAAGCTTAAAATCGCTCGCACGTTTTATGGTGCATATGCCTGGGAGCCCGAAACCCAAAGTTGGAACTGGGAAAACGAGTGTATGCAAGGCTTTTATGCTTGGCTTCAAAGAATGAAGGATAGAGGCATTACCGTTGCCATAAATATTGGTTGGTGGTCGGGTAGCGACCTGACAGGTGATAGCGGCTCAACCTATGGTGCTTTAAAGGCAGATACCTTTGAAGAATCTTTAATAAAATATGGCGATTGGGTAAGCGAATCTATTCACCAAATCATAGAAGTTCACGGCTTTACCAACGTTAAAGTAGTTGTAATATTTACAGAACCCCAAGGGGATTATAATATTTGGCTTGAAGAATTAAAGGCGGCACATAACGCTCTTGTTCGTGATAACCGCCGCCATTTGGTTAAGCTTATGGGTCCAAACGAAGCGGGCGAGGGCTTGGCGAAAATGGTAAAGTGGGCGGCAGAAAATGCGTCGGAATATTTGGATATATATTCCTCTCACCATTATCAATTAGCGGCAGACCTACCTCAAAAATTTAAGCGTACAGGCATTTGTTCTCCTATGGCTAAAATTCCCGGTGGCAGAGTTCAGCAAACTGTAAAACTTGAAAAGAACACTAATTACACTATGAAAATGGTGGCAGCATTACAAAGCACCGACCTTTTGCACGTTAGCGGTAATATTCTTTTTGGCGCTTTTGATACCGCTTTTGGATGCGTGTTAGCGGGAGGTCAACCTACCTCAAGAATATCACTTAATAGTGTAAAAATGCTTGACCCCGCAGAAATGAGCGAAGAATATAAGGAGTATTCTTTTACCTTTAATTCGGGCGATCACGATGAAGCATATATTTGTTTTTTCTATGACGTAAAACGTCAGCAACAACATGATCGAACCTTTAACGGAATTGGTTTCCCCGAATGTGAACTTTTTGTAGACAGTATGCATCTTTTTAAAGAGGAAACTAATGAAAATGTAATAAAAAATCCCGAATTTAAAGATGGTTATAAGTATTGGGAACGTCAATTTGCAGGCGGACTTTCTGACGCTTATTTTGATTGGTATGAGTGGGGTAAAAACGGCGTAAACAATACTCCTAAGGGTAAACCTTATATTTTTGATGAATATAATACTTTATTTAGTAGAGATAATAGCAGATTAGAGCATGGAGCGCAAATCTGCAACGCGGCGGTCGCTTTAATGAATAGCGGCGTAGCAGGTACTTTAATGTGGACTGTTTTTGACCAACAATGGCCCAACGCAACCGTTACAAGCGATGATGCCTTTGTAGATGGTGACCACCGTTGCGGTACAGCACCAACCTTAACTCGCAGTTCAATACCGTATAAATCTTTTTATGCTTTTTCGCTTTTAAGCCGTTACACAAGCGGAGAAGGCGGCAAGATTTATGAAGGATTTGGTGAAAATAACCTTAATTGTACTATGAACCTATTTCCTGATGGAAATATATCTATTATTGTGGTTAATTCTAAAGAAATTTCCGATAATTTTACTTTGAATTTTGAAAAAAGTTT